>NZ_JACFSE010000009.1:0-116891 GCF_016100545.1 Gilliamella sp. W8128 | reverse complement strand
TCTCAAGGGCTGCGTATACTACGCTACACCTTTTTATTCGTCAAGATCTTTTTTTAAAATTTTTGACCTTACTCACTAACACGACTTTTGTCTGCTTGTCGCTGACACCGTGTCAGTGGATGCGCATTATAGGCACTTCATTTTTTTTGGCAAGTGAAAAGTTGCAATTATTTATTTGTTCGAATAAGCTTTAATCAGCATAAATGCTAATACAATGATATTTATTAAGATTATATTCAGTGAATTTTTTAGTTAATTTTTCAACTTGCTGATTATGCAATGTACTTATCACAATATTATCTAAAGTAGATAGTTTATTTAAGCTATTTAGATCATACTGATCATTAAGTAATGTATTAACTCTTGATGCAATTGCATATCCTGAATCGATAAAAGTTGTATTAGGAAAAAGTATTCTTAACTCATCTTTAATAAACGGATAATGAGTACAGCCAAGTACAATAGTATCAGGGATAGTAGATAAATTTAGCCATGGCTGCAATAACTTCTCCAGTTGCTGCATATCAACAGCCATACCTTGTAATTTATTTTCTGCTATATGGGCTAATTCAGATAAACCAAGCAATTTAACATCACAATCTGGAGCAAACTCCTGAATTAAATTACTGGTATATGCTCTTTGTATTGTTGCTTTGGTTGCTAATAACCCTATACATTTATTTTTAGTAACTTTGCTGGCAGGCTTAATTGCAGGTACAACTCCTACAATTGGAAAAGAAAAGTTTGTTCGTAAACTTGGTAAACAGATAGTGCTAGCGGTATTACATGCAATCACAGCTAAATCAATAGAGTATGATTGTAAAATGGTCGCAATAATACGATTCACTCTAGCAATTAAATATTCAGATGATTTATCGCCATAGGGAAATCCTTCATTATCAAAGGCATAAATATAATGTAGATTCGGCATTTTACTATAGATTTCATTATAAATAGATAATCCACCGATACCCGAATCAAAAACTAATACTGTGGGAGATTGTTTTACAATATTCATATATAGTTAATGAAGGTTAAAAATATAAACGAGCCATATCCTAAATTGATTAAAATTTTATGCAAGTAATTTTGTTTGCAGTAGTGCTGGCTTTTTTCAGAATAAATCATTAAAATAGACGTCTAGATGGTAAAACTGCTAAACACAAGCATCTTTCAAAATTATTTTATATTTAGAGAATTGCACTAAATAAGTTAAAGAAGGTAAAACATGTCAGAATTTCTATTTACTTCAGAATCTGTATCAGAAGGTCACCCAGATAAAATCGCCGATCAAATATCTGATGCTGTATTAGATGCTATTTTAGAACAAGATCCTAAAGCACGAGTTGCTTGTGAAACTTACGTAAAAACCGGTATGGCATTAGTTGGTGGAGAAATTACAACTTCTGCATGGGTTGATATTGAAGAATTAACCAGAAAAACCATTAATGATATTGGTTATACTAGTTCAGAAATGGGCTTTGATGCCAACTCTTGTGCAGTTCTCAATGCAATTGGTAAGCAATCGCCAGATATTAATCAAGGCGTTGATCGTCAAAATCCACTGGAGCAAGGTGCTGGAGACCAAGGTATTATGTTTGGCTATGCTACCAATGAAATGCCTAATTTAATGCCAGCGGCAATTAGTTATGCTCATGATCTTATGAGTCGTCAAGCTGAAGTAAGAAAAAATGGTACTCTCCCATGGTTAAGACCTGATGCCAAAAGCCAAGTCACATTGATTTACCAAGATGGAAAAATCAAAGGAGTCGATACTGTAGTTTTATCGACCCAACATTCAGAGGGCATTGAACAAAAAGCGTTGCATGAAGCGGTTATGGAAGAGATCATTAAACCAACGTTACCAAATGAGTGGTTAACTTCAAGAACAAAATATTTTATCAACCCTACTGGACGCTTTGTTATTGGTGGTCCTATGGGAGATTGTGGTTTAACTGGTCGAAAAATTATTGTTGATACCTATGGCGGTGCAGCACGTCATGGTGGTGGTGCATTTTCTGGCAAAGATCCTTCAAAAGTAGACCGCTCAGCAGCTTATGCAGCAAGATATGTTGCCAAAAATATTGTAGCCGCAGGACTTGCTGATAAATGTGAATTACAAATTTCTTACGCTATCGGTGTTGCTCATCCAACTTCTATTTATGTTAATACTTTTGGTACTGAAAAAATTGCTCATGACAAAATTATATCATTAATAAAAGAATTTTTTGATTTACGTCCTTATGGACTAATTCAAATGCTTGATCTTATCCAGCCAATTTATCAAAAAACCGCCAGCTATGGCCATTTTGGTCGAGATATCTTCCCTTGGGAAAAAACCGATAAGGCAGCTATTCTTCGCGATGCAGCAGGATTATAAACGCATACCAATTTATCTACATAATCAAGTATTGGCTTGTTTAAGAACCCACTTAATTCAAGCCAATCAAATATTAAAAACCAATTATAAAGAGCCTAAAATCAGTTACAAACCTAAAGGTACTATTGCTGGCTGCGCATTTTTAACTCGTTGCGAAATACAACTTAATAGCACAATGCTCTATGAGAATGGAGTAGATTTTATTAATGAAGTTGTGCCTCATGAATTAGCTCATCTCATTACTTTTCAATATTTTGGTAAAGTAAAACCACATGGCAAAGAATGGCAATATGTCATGTCTGAAATAATGAAAAAAGAACCAAAAGTGACCCATAATTTCAAAATTAAACGCAATGGATATATATATTTTTGTGACTGCCAAGAGCATCATTTATCACCAATACGGCATAACAAAATTATAAATAATAAAACTAGTTATCAATGTCGTAAATGCGGTACTATACTCAAACTTAAAAATTGTATTTAATTTTGAAATAAATCATGCCTAATTTTGATACCCACTTTTACAAAAGTTCTATATTTATTGTAATTTTAAGCTTTCTCTTATATATCTTAGGTAATTTTTTTCTGCCGTTATATGGCAAACTAACAGTAAGCTTAATCGAACATTTCCAATCATTATTTTTATTATTTATGTGTGGTTATAGCTATTTTTATGCGAAAAGAGTTAAAAATCATTCAAACCTGTATAAATTTTGGATTTGGACAATATTTTGGTGGTTTATGCTATTTGGTCGAGGGATTAGTTGGGGACGAGATTTTTTCCCTGACGTACCACGTTTTTATTACAAAATCATCGCTAGCATTATCATGGCAATACCCATATTAAGTATATTTTTACCAACCATTCGCCGAGAAATAGCTCGTCGATATAAATATGACACAATTCCGGTCTGGCATCTGTTTTTTGCCTTTCTGTTTTTAGGTATTGCTGACACGGCTGAACACCGTCGTTTAGGTTACCAATGGTTAGTTTTGGATCCCGAGCGCAAAGATCTTATTGAAGAGTTGATGGAGATTCCTTGTCTTTTGAGTCTTGCATTGACGACATTCTATATGCAAAAAAATGAACAAAAGAGGTTAAATAAGTCATGTTAAGCTATCGTCATAGCTATCACGCAGGCAATCATGCCGATGTATTAAAACATATTGTATTAACATTATGTATTAACTCATTAAAAGAAAAAGAAAAACCATTTTTGTACTTAGATACTCATTCTGGAGCTGGTCGTTATTTACTACAAAGTGAACATGCTGAAAAAACAGGGGAATATTTATCTGGTATCAATTTAATTTGGCAACAATCGGAAACACCTGAATTGCTTAATACTTATTTATCGGTTTTAAAACGTTATAACCCTTTCGATAACTTGAAATATTATTTAGGCTCCCCTTTAATTGCTAAACAATTACTAAGAGAACAAGACAAAATCAATCTTACAGAACTTCATCCTACAGATTATCCATTATTGCGACAAGAATTCAGTAAAGATAAGCGGGCGAGAGTATTAAGAGAAGATGGATTTTCACAATTAAAATCAAAACTACCTCCTGAATCTCGTCGAGGAATTATTTTGATTGATCCTTCATATGAAATAAAAGATGACTATCAAAAAATCCCTAAAGCATTATTGGAAGCATATAAACGTTTCGCAACTGGCATTTATTTAATTTGGTATCCAGTTGTTTCTCGAACTCAAACACAAAAGATGATAGATGAAATTGTTAACTTAGGTATTAAGAAAATTTCTCAATTTGAATTTGCAATCAAACCAGATAATAACCAGAAAGGTATGACGGCTTCAGGTATGATAGTTATTAATCCGCCATGGAAATTACAGCAACAAATGCAAACCATTATGCCGTGGTTGAAAAGCACCCTTGATACAGAAAAAATGGGGAATTATCTTATTAAAGAATTAGTTCCAGAATAATTTCTAATAGTTATAAACTAAAAATGCGAGAACCTCTCGCATTTTTAATAAATAATATTTAAACAACAATTAAATAATAAAAATCAAGGAAAGAAATGACAAGCAAACAAATAAATCCATAAAATTATAGTTAGTAACAGGGAAAGAAAAACTGCTGCAGAACCATAATCTTTTGCCCGCCCTGACAATTCATGCCTTTCACTACCAATACGATCAACCACGCATTCAATAGCACTATTAAGTAATTCAACAATCATCACAACGCCAATTGAACCCAATAATAAAATGCGTTCATAAATAGAAAAATCGATTAACATTACTGTTATATAAGCTAGAATTAATATAATTAATTCTTGACGAAATGCGACTTCATATTTTATTGCAGACTTAAATCCCTTCAAAGAATATTTTGTCGCATTAATAATGCGTTGCAATCCGGTCGGTTTATTCATATTTATATTCGATCCCTAAATTATCGTACATAACCGTAGTTCATAAGACGTTGGAATCTTCTTTCAAGCAGTTCTGATAATGCTAAACCTTCTAATTCATCCAGATCAGCTAATAATTGTGCTTTAAGTGAAGTAGCAATAGCAGTATAGTCACGATGAGCGCCACCAAGAGGTTCTGGTACGATAGAATCGATCAGATTCAATTTTATCAATTTGTCAGCAGTCATATTCATTGCTTCTGCTGCTACTGGCGCTTTATCAGCACTTTTCCATAAAATTGATGCACATCCTTCCGGAGAAATAACGGAGTAAGTACTATACTGTAGCATATTAACTTTATCTGCGACACCAATTGCAAGTGCGCCACCCGATCCTCCTTCACCAATGACAGTACAAATTGTTGGTACATTTAATCGTGACATCTCACGTAGGTTACGAGCAATTGCTTCAGCTTGCCCTCTTTCCTCTGCACCAATTCCAGGATAGGCTCCTGGAGTATCAATAAATGTAATAATTGGTAACTTAAATCGCTCAGCCATTTGCATTAATCTCAATGCTTTACGGTAACCTTCTGGAGCAGGCATACCAAAGTTACGATAGATTTTCTGTTTGGTTTCACGACCTTTTTGGTGGCCAATAACCATAACTGGGCGATCATCTATACGCGCTATGCCACCAACAATTGCCTTATCATCAGCATAGGCTCTATCACCAGCCAACTCATCAAAATCAGTAAAAATTTCATTGATATAGTCTAATGTGTAAGGGCGATTAGGGTGCCTAGCTAATTGAGCCACATCCCAAGGCGATAGATTAGAAAATATTTTTTTAGTCAATTCACGACTTTTCTGATTCAATTGCTTAATTTCTTTATCTAAATTAATATCTAATTCAACTTGTTGCGAATCAATATTCTTTAAGGAATTAATTTTTGCTTCTAATTCCGCTATCGGCTTTTCAAATTCCAAAAAATTGTTCATAACGCTTGTGATTGCCTCTTGTATTATTTGTATTTTATTAAAAATACGTTACTAAATTTAGTATACTGACCATTTATTAAAATAAAATTAAACCAATTCTACTATGTAATTGTCATTGAAGTCATCAATATTTATTATTAATAGACTTAAGCAGGTTAAATAGCACCTTTAATATTTATTTAAATCTTTATTTCTAAATAGCCCAGATTTTTATTACTTATTCGATTAATATAACTTAATTAATCAAATTCAAAATTTACACGCTCATTACCTAGTAAGGTTTTTAGTTCTATTATTAGTGCATCTTCAGGTACTATACGCCAAGTGGTACCAAATTGTAGGCGTACGATAGAGTCTTCTCTTTGATAATATAAATTAATTGGTACACTACCGTGTCGATAAGGTTCTATAATTTGCTGTAGTCGTTGTAGGATTGCCCGATTAACCTCAATATCAGTTAATGTAATAGCTAACCCTTTAACATATTTAGCCCGAGCATCTTTTAAGTCAACAATATCACGAACAGATAATTTAAACCCACCATTGAAATCATCATGACTTACTTGCCCTGAAACAATTAGAATTTTATCTTTTACCAGTAAATGACCAAATTTATCTAATGCTTCAGAAAAAAGCATGCCATCAATTCGTCCTGACCTATCATCTAAAGTAAATAATCCAATTTTATTACCTTTTTTGGTAATTCGAACTCTAGCATCAACAACAATACCGGCAAAAGTAGCCATTTTGCCCCATCCAGTAGGTGCTGCCTCGCTAATACGAAGGCCCCCTGAATATCGATTGAGTTCTTTTAAATATTGGGTAACCGGATGGCCGGTTAAATAAAGTCCTAATGCTTCACGTTCACCATCAAGTAAAACTTGTGCTGGTAATTCAGGTACAGCAGCATATGCATGTTCAACTTGTTCTGGCTCTTCAGCAAGGACTCCGAACATATCTTCTTGACCAATATTCTGTGCTTTAGCATATTGATCTGCTGCTTGCATGGCATCATTAATACTATGTAAAATAGCTGCTCTATGTGGGCCCAATTTATCAAAAGCCCCTGCCATAGTTAATTTCTCTAAGACACGTCGGTTAATTTTTTTCATATCAGTTCGAGCACAAAGCTCAAAGATATTTTTAAAATATCCGCCGCTATTACGCGCCTCTACAATTGCTTCAATCGGCCCTTCACCTACCCCTTTTATGGCACCAATGCCATAAACAATTTCACCTTTATCATTCACATGAAAATGGTAAAGACCACTGTTAATATCTGGAGGATTAACTTGCAACCCCATTCTTAGACATTCGTCAACTAAACCAACAATTTTATCTGTATTGTCCATATCAGCTGTCATTACAGCAGCCATAAATTCAGCCGGATAATGAGTTTTTAACCATAATGTTTGATATGAAACCAGTGCATAAGCTGCGGAGTGAGATTTATTAAAACCATAGCCAGCAAATTTTTCAACCAGATCAAAAATATGCATTGAAAGCTCACCATCAACGCCTTGCTTTTCCGCACCTTCTTTAAAAACAGAACGCTGCTTAGCCATCTCTTCTGGTTTTTTCTTACCCATCGCTCGTCGTAACAAGTCTGCACCACCTAGCGTATAACCAGATAGTGTTTGGGCAATTTGCATAACTTGTTCTTGATATAAAATTATGCCATAGGTTGGTTCTAATATTGGTTTAAGAGATTCGTGTTGATGATTGATATCTGGATATGATACTTCTTCTCGTCCATGCTTACGGTCAATAAAATTATCTACCATCCCTGACTGTAACGGCCCCGGTCGAAATAAAGCAACTAACGCGATCATATCTTCAAAGCAGTCTGGTTTTAACCGCCTGATCAAATCTTTCATACCACGCGATTCCAATTGGAAGACCGCGGTAGTTTCAGCTTTTAATAATAATTGGAAAGATTCTTCATCATCTAATGGAATACGAGTAATATCAACTGCGGCCTTACCATCCCTTAACTGGCGCTCATTAATCATTTTAATCGCCCAGTCAATAATGGTTAAGGTACGTAATCCTAAGAAGTCAAATTTAACTAGTCCAGCATATTCAACATCATTTTTATCAAATTGCGTTACTGGATGGTGGCCTTCTGGATCACAATAAATAGGAGAAAAATCAGTAATCTTAGTTGGCGATATTACAACACCTCCAGCATGTTTACCTGCATTTCGAGTAACACCTTCCAATTGTCTTGCGATATCAATAAGAGACTTAACTTCTTCGTTATTATCATAAAGCTCTTGTAGTTGTGGTTCAGCTTCAAACGCCTTAGCTAAGGTCATACCAGGATCAAGAGGAATTAATTTTGAGATACGATCGACAAATCCATAAGGATGGCCAAGTACTCGCCCTACATCACGGATAACCGCTTTTGCAGCCATAGTACCAAAGGTAATAATTTGCGATACAGCATCTCGACCATACATATCAGCAACGTGATCAATAACCATATCACGCTTTTCCATACAAAAGTCGACATCAAAATCCGGCATTGAAACCCGTTCTGGATTCAAAAAACGTTCAAAAAGTAGATCAAATGCTAATGGGTCTAAATCAGTGATCTTTAAAGCATAAGCAACTAAAGAACCCGCTCCTGATCCGCGTCCTGGTCCAACAGGAATATCATTATCTTTTGACCATTGAATAAACTCCATGACGATCAAAAAGTAACCAGGGAAACCCATCTGATTTATTACGTTTAATTCTGTTTCTAATCGTTCATCATATTCTGGACGTTTTTGTTTTCGTTCTTCGGGATCAGGAAAAAGAAATTCTAATCTCTCTTCTAAACCTTCTCGAGATTTATGTACCAAAAAATCTTCCGTCGACATATCACCAGTAGGAAATTGTGGTAGGAAATATTCACCAAGCCTTATAGTAACATTGCATCGCTTAGCTATTTCTACACTATTTTCTAATGCCTCTGGAATATCTGAAAATAAATCGCACATCTCTTGTTCAGTACGCAAATATTGTTCAGCTGAATAATTTTTCGGTCTATTAGGATCTTCAAGTGTATTACCATCATGAATAGCGACGCGAATTTCATGTGCTTCAAAATCCGAAGATTTCAAAAATCGTACATCATTAGTCGCCACAACAGGTAAGGCATGTTGTTCAGCTAGCTTAATAGCACTATGAATAAATAATTCTTCATTAAGGCGATTTGTGCGAACCAATTCAAAATAAAAGTGTTGATTAAAATTTTCTTGATAAAAGTTAATTGCATCATCAATAATCGCCTGATTATCACGAATAATACCAATACCAATATCACTTTCACGACCAGCTAATATGATTAAACCATTGCTATGCATTGTTAACCATTCTTGATCAACAACTGGTAAATCTCCAATATAGCCACGCTGGTAAGCTTTAGAAATTAATAAAGTAAGATTTTGGTAGCCTTCATTATTTGCAGCTAATAATGTTAACCGATAAACCTCATCACTTAATTGTGAATTTTTAACAGCTAAATCGGCACCAATAATCGGTTTGATGCCCTTACCCATTGCTGAACCATAAAACTTCACCAGTCCACACAGATTGGTAAAATCAGTAATAGCAAAAGCAGGCATTTGCAACTTGCTGACTTCATTAACTAAAGCACCTACTTTAGCAATGCCATCAATCATTGAAAAATCGCTATGTAAGTGAAGATGAATAAACTTAGGTTCAGTCATATTTACCAAAAATAATTACTCCGAAAATTAGCCTCGATTATAGCATAAACCATATGAATATTCTTATTGTCTTTATTTATCGGAAAATCCCATAACGGACAAATAAAACTCGTTATTTATATTAAAAATTTTTAATAGTTAATCGCTTTATCCATCACGATATTTTGCTATTTTTAGTGATATACCTAAATATTAATATTAAATTAGTTAGTATTAACAGTTGGTTAGCTTCTTTGACACAGATATGAACTTTTTATACTGATACTAACTAAATAAAGATTTTTAGATAATACAAATTAATATCAAAATTTATCCATAGGTATAACTACGATTATCGCTGAGGAAAACTTATCGTTTATGGGAGAAAACAATAAAAGGTGTGATTCCCATCACCAAATTGTGATGGGAAAAAAAGATTAGATCTTTTTAAATAAAACTGAACCGTTAGTACCACCAAAACCAAATGAATTACAAAGCGCATATTCTAAGTTTTTCACTTGACGAGCTGTATGTGGAACATAATCAAGATCACAACCTTCATCAGGGTTATCAAGATTAATTGTTGGTGGAACAGCTTGATCACGTAACGCAAGCACCGTAAAGATAGATTCAACAGCACCAGCAGCACCTAATAAATGCCCAATCATTGATTTGGTTGAACTTACCATTACTTTATTAGCGTTTTCTTGGAAAATACTTTTAACCGCTTCCGTTTCAGCTTTATCGCCAGCTGGAGTTGACGTACCATGTGCATTAATATATCCAACTTGTTCCGCTGTTATACCTGCATCACGAATAGCACATTTCATAGCTAATGCTGCGCCACTACCATTTTCTGGAGGTGAAGTCATATGATAAGCATCGCCACTCATACCAAAACCAACGATCTCAGCATAAATTTTAGCGCCACGTTTTTTAGCATGTTCATATTCTTCTAAGAACATGATACCGGCACCATCACCAAGCACAAAACCATCACGATCTTTATCCCACGGGCGACTTGCAGCTTTAGGATTATCATTGTTAGTTGATAATGCACGAGCAGCACCAAAACCACCAATACCCAATGGAGTACTAGCTTTTTCACCGCCACCAGCTAACATTGCATCGGCATCACCATAAGCAATCATACGTGCAGCATGACCAATATTATGCACGCCCGATGAACAAGCGGTAGCAATAGTAATACTTGGCCCCTTTAATCCGTAGATAATTGATAAATGACCAGCAATCATATTGACTATTGTTGATGGCACAAAAAATGGGCTAATTTTACGCGGTCCACCATTGACTAATGCACTATGATTTTCTTCAATTAATCCTAGTCCACCAATACCTGAACCGATAGCACAACCGATGCGTTCTGCGTTTTCTTCAGTAACTTCAATGCCAGCATCTTGCATTGCTTGCATACCTGCAGCAATACCATATTGGATAAAATAATCCATTTTACGAGCATCTTTACGTGAAATATTATAATCTTCGCCATTAAAGTCTTTAACCATTGCGGCGAAGCGCGTTGCAAAAGGGGCTGTATCAAAGTGTTCTATAAGTTCTACGCCACTTTGACCTGCTAATAAAGCTTGCCAAGTAGACTCAACTGTATTACCTAATGGAGATATCATGCCCATTCCAGTAACAACAACTCTGCGTTTAGACACATTGTCCTCCAGAAAAGGATTGAAATGAAATTTGAATCATTGAAAATTTTATTATGAGTTTTCAGAATTTTACATCAAATTAACTCTATAAAATAGAGACATAAATAAAAACTAGGCGATCATTTGACCGCCTATTGTGAAAACTCTGCTAACCTTATTGATTTGCAGTAATATAATCAATTGCTGATTGTACAGTTGTAATTTTTTCAGCTTCTTCATCAGGAATTTCTGTATCAAATTCTTCTTCTAAAGCCATAACTAATTCAACTGTGTCAAGAGAGTCAGCGCCAAGATCTTCAACGAAAGAAGATTCATTCTTAACTTCGTCCTCTTTCACACCAAGTTGCTCAACAATAATTTTCTTAACTCGCTCTTCAATAGTGCTCATACTCTTTTTTTTCCTATAAATATCGCCGAAAGTGGCGGTGAATGTAAGTTTATAAAATGTTGAAAAAGATGCCAATCATTTTTCAACCCAATTGCTTATTTTTTGTTCAAAATATCAAATTATTGGTTTATTTTACACTATTCTGATCAATTACACCATATACATGCCACCATTGACATGTAAAGTTTCACCTGTGATGTAAGATGCGTCATCAGAAGCCAAAAATGCCACCGCATTAGCAATCTCAGCCGGTTCACCTAAACGTCCTGCTGGTACTTGCGCTAATGTTAAAGCTTTTTGCTCATCCGTTAGTGCTTCAGTCATATCAGTTGCAATAAATCCTGGCGCTACCACGTTAACAGTAATTCCACGAGATGCAACTTCACGTGCTAAAGATTTACTAAAGCCAATCAATCCAGCTTTTGCCGCCGCATAGTTAGCTTGGCCTGCATTGCCCATAGTCCCTACAACAGATCCTATAGTAATAATTCGGCCATAACGTTTTTTCATCATAGTACGCATTAATGCTTTTGATAAACGAAATACTGATGTTAAATTAGTATCTAAAATGTCTTGCCATTCATCTTCTTTCATTCGCATTAATAGATTATCACGGGTAATACCTGCGTTATTAACTAAAATATCAATATCGCCAAACTCCGTTTTAATTGCATTAATAACTGATTCGATAGATGCTTCGTCAGTTACATTTAGTGCTAAACCTTTTCCACTAGAGCCTAAATATTCACTTATGGCCTGTGCGCCTTTTTCTGTCGTTGCAGTACCAATCACTGTTGCACCACATGCAACTAATTTTTCCGCAATGGCCTTTCCAATTCCACGGCTTGCACCAGTTACTAAAGCAATTTTTCCTGATAGGTTCATAACTACCCCTTTTGTATTCTATTTAGTATTTTCAATTGCAACATCTAATGACTCTTTATCATTAACAGCACAAGCTGATAATGAATCAACAATTCGTTTAGTTAAGCCAGTTAAAACTTTACCTGGGCCCATCTCAACTAATAGTGTTACACCTTGTTTTGCCATTTCTTCAACCGTTTCAGTCCAACGAACTGGGCTATATAACTGGGCTATTAATGCTGCTTTAATATTTTCTGCAGATGATTCAACTTTAACATCAACGTTATTAATCACAGCAAATTGAGGTGCATTAAACGTCATATTATTTAAAGTTGTCGCTAGTTTATCAGCGGCTGGTTTCATTAATGCACAATGTGAAGGAACACTTACCGCCAATGGTAAAGCACGTTTAGCTCCGGCTTCTTTACAAAGCGCACCAGCACGTTCAACCGCTTCTTTATTACCAGCAATAACAACTTGGCCTGGTGAATTAAAATTAACTGGCGCGACAACTTGACCTTGAGCAGCTTGTTCACATGCTTTTCGAATTGAATCGTTATCTAAACCAATAATAGCAAACATTGCACCAGTACCACTTGGCACTGCCTCTTGCATTAATTTACCACGTAACTCTACTAATTTAATAGCGTCTTTAAAATCTATCACACCAGCACATACTAATGCTGAATATTCACCCAAACTGTGACCAGCCATAAATTCTGGTTGAGGACCATTAATACTTTGCCAAACTCGGTAAATCGCAACCGATGCAGCAAGTAATGCCGGTTGTGTTTGCCAAGTTTTATTTAATTCTTCAGCTGGACCATCTTGCACTAAAGTCCATAAATCATAACCTAATACTTGTGATGCTTCATCGAAAGTTGATTTCACAACTGAATAATTTTCAGCAAGATCTTTTAACATACCAACAGCTTGTGAGCCTTGTCCTGGAAATACCATTGCAAATTTGGTCATTTTGAAATCCTTGATTACCTAAATAATTTATAAAATTAAAATCTAACGAGTGCTGAGCCCCAAACAAAGCCGCCACCGAAAGCTTCTAATAAAATTAGTTGCCCACGTTTAATACGTCCATCTCGTACACCTGTATCTAATGCACAAGGTACTGATGCAGCAGAAGTATTACCTTGTTTATCCAGCGTAACAATCACCTTACTCATATCCATATCAAGACGTTTGGCTGTAGCTGAAATAATACGTAAATTAGCTTGATGTGGCACTAACCAATCTAAATCAGATTTATTAAAGGCATTTTCGGTTAAAAGTTCATCAACTAGATTAGAAAGTTCTTTGACTGCAATTTTGAATACGTCATTACCTTGCATTGTCATATAGACAGGGTCATTAAGAGAACGGCGATCAACATATGGGTATTTTAATAATTCGCCATATCGGCCGTCGGCATGTAAATGAGAGGCAATAAGACCAGGATCTTCAGAAGCACCAACCACAACAGCTCCAGCACCATCACCGAAAATGATAATTGTACCGCGATCATTTGGATCAACACCGCGGGTTAACATATCAGAACCAACAACTAAGGCATATTTTATTACACCACTTTTTACATATTTATCAGCAATATCTAATGCATAAATAAATCCAGAACAAGCTGCCGACACATCAAAGGCAACCACATCACCGAGATCTAATTTAGCTTGTAATTCTGTAGCTGAACTAGGAAAAGCATTAGCTGATGTTGCTGTTGCAACAATAATTAAACCAATTTCTTGTTTATCAATATCCGCCATTTCAATAGCTTTAATCGCGGCTTCATAGGCCATACTAGTAACAGTTTCATCAGGTGCAGCTATCCGTCTTTCTTTAATACCTGTACGAGTAGTTATCCATTCGTCGCTAGTATCCACCATTTTTTCAAGATCGGTATTGGTTCTTATTTGTTTTGGAAGATAACTTCCTGTTCCTAATATTTTTGTATACATCGAATTATTCGCTCTTGGGTAGTGCAGAAGAAAGGCTATTGGCAATCTTCTCTGGTATATTGGTTTCGATAGCTAAAATAGCTTGCTCAATTGCTGCAAAAAATGATTTTTGATTGGCACTACCGTGACTTTTAATCACAATACTTTGAAGACCAAGTAAACAAGCGCCATTATATCGCCCAGGGTCTAAATAGCCAAAATTTTTTACTATTTTTCTTTGCAGCCATTTACTCAAAAATTTCATAACTAATGAGTTGTGTCCTAAAAGCATTTTGAACGAAGATAGAAAAATTTTAATTAACCCTTCTACCGTTTTCAAAGTCACATTACCAACAAAGCCGTCACAAACTAATACATCGGTTTTACCAGTTAATAGCTCATTACCTTCTAAATAACCGATATAATTAATTTGATGATTAGCCTTCAAAACAGATGCTGCAGCACGAATTTTATCCAATCCTTTAATGTCTTCTTCACCAATATTAAGCAAAGCAACACGAGGATTTTCAATATGAAGAACCGATTTTGCTAGTATTTCACCCATTATAGCAAATTGAACCAGCATATCACTATCACATTCAGCATTTGCCCCCAAATCAAGAACCACAGTATTTTGATTATTTAATGCAGGAATGGTGGCAACTAATGCTGGTCGATCAATGCCTGTTAAAGAATGCAACAACAACTTAGATAACCCCATCAGCGCACCAGTATTACCAGCGCTAACACAAGCTTGAGCTTTATTATTTTTTACTAATTCTAATGCAATTCTCATTGACGAACCCTGGCTATGCCTAATTGCATAAGAAGGTTTCATATCGTTAGTAATGATAGATGTTGATTCTGTCACCATCAAGCGACCTGTTTCTTGGTACTGGGTAACTAGCTTGGCATTTTCTTTAGACAAAAAAAATCTAACTTCCTTTATGTCACCAACAAGGAAGATAGAAAGATTTGGATAATGATGTAATGCTTGAATTGCAGCAGGAACAACAATACGAGGACCAAAGTCCCCGCTCATAGCATCTAACGCAATGGTTAGATTATCCAAAATGTCACCTGAAGATTTCTAATTACTAATTAATTATTTAGAAATTACTTTTCGGCCGCGATAATAACCATCAGCGGTTACGTGATGACGTAAATGAGTTTTACCTGATTCATCAACTGAGATATTAGCAACAGTTAATGCATCATGAGAACGACGCATACCACGTTTTGCACGAGTTTTACGATTCTGTTGAACAGCCATGGATTTACCCCTTATTCTTTAAACTAACTAAAATTGCAAATGGATTTGGTTTTTCATTCTCAGCAGGAATTTCACCAAACACCATATCTGCCTCTGACACTTCGCAGTGTTTACTATCATGCACCGGCGCAATTGGTAATGAGAGAATAATTTCGTCCTCAATTAACGCTAATATATCTACTTCACCAAACTCGTTAACTAAAACGGGCTCATAATGTTCCGGTAATTTCTCTGCTTGAGCATCGCTCTTAACAGGACTAAATTTATTCATCACATGAACTTCAGTGATAAAAGGTTTAAAACAACGCTGGCAAATTTGTTCTAGCGTCATTTTTGCATCAATAGTGATAACGCAAAGTCTTTGCTCATCAAAATCAAAAGACAAATGACATTCGATATCACTTTTTGGACTTTCAATCCTTGTTGCACTTTGAGCTGGATAATATCCAACATAATCAAGTCTTTTTTGTGCTGCTTTGATTGGGTCAATTGTTAATGGTAATTTATTTTGCATAAGATATGCATGCCTACCTTAAAAATTATTAAGTGCAGCTAAAAACCACACAAAGCCATAAGGCGCGCATAATACCTTTAAATCACCATTTCGTCAATGGGCAAGCACATGATAATTTGTTTTAATTGTTGATTATTTCTTAAATATTTATAATTATTATTTTACTTATTTCTTAACAAAAAATTTTGAGGAACAGGGTTTTTTAGCGCTCAAAATTGTTATTTATTTAATCGCTAAATAACTTGTGTTACACGCTTAGTTGAATCCCTTTCTTAATTGCAAATTAAATCGAGTTTATTACGATAAACGCCCAAAACTATCTTTTACAATAGCTTGAAAATCATCGAAATTACGACTATTTAACAACCGTTTAGTCGATCTTTCTTTAACAAAATTGACGACTAAGTTATAAATTCGCATCGCATCTTCGTATTCATCTTTGCTAATTGCTAATAAGAAAATAACATGCGCAATTTCATTTTTATTCCATTCAATACCTTGAGGAGCCAAAATAGTGGTCACTACTGTCTTTTTGGCCAACAAACCAACTGAATGAGGAATAGCAATATTTTCACCGATTAAAGTCGATACAATACTTTCTCGTTCTACTACCGATGGATAAAAGTCCTGTCCCACATATCCAGATTCTTCCAGCCGCTGACAAACTATTTGGAACAGTTCACTTTGCGTCATCGGTTTGTCAATAATTAGGAAAAATTTTTCATTAAAAAAACGCTCAATAATATATGGCATAGTGCGATCAACCATTGATAAACGCCCTAATTGTTCTAGTTGATAAGGCGTTGGAAATGGTGCTATTTTCACTATTTGCTTATCTTTCTCGTTTAAGCGAACCGTAGACACCACAAAATCTTCTTCAATATGCGTTAACTGTTCATACTCTCTATAAGAAATCGTTCGATTAATTAAAATATGAGGAAAATCGCGTTTAATTTTTGATTCAATCATACGTAAAGTGGCGTTACCTAATTCACTGACTAATAAAATTTGCACTAATCTTTTATATCCTGCACTATAATTGCGCTCTAAGGCTACCCCTATATGAATTGCTAAATAGCTGATTTCGTCTTCAGTCATTTTCACATCAGTAAACTTAGGAATATTCGCTAATGCCGATAAAGTAATATCATAAGCAAAAGGATAATATTGTTTAATTTCATGTAATAACGGATTAGAAGTATGAATTTGATATTTTATACGAGATAGCAACGATGAAATATGAATTAACATATCTTGACGTAGCTTCATATCTTGTTTCAAATTATAGTGATAAGAATCACTGATATAAGATAAGATATGTTCAAATAACTCTAAACTTTTAGCTTGATTAGGTGATTCCATAATAGTGCGCGACATAATCTGCACACATAAATAGTTGAATTCAGCATCAGAAAGGGTACTACCTAAAAAATAGGAGAAGCCTTCAGAAACCTCACGCGCAGCACCAATAACTGTCGAATCAATATTATCGACTTGATATTCAACTAATTCATACCCTTGCGTAATTCTGGTGATTGAAACGGCACAACAATAGAGCAAATATCCTTGCCCTTCCGAGGTTAATTTTAATTCAAAACGTTCAAACTGATTTTGTAGTACACTTTCCAGATAATCTAAATCAATATCAGATAATATCGTCTGAATTAACCGATTAACATTGATAGTGTCCCCTGTGATATGATGTTGCCATAAAATATCAGTTAAACATGCTCGAATAGCCGATTCCTCACCAACTAATCGCATACCTGAATAAGGACGATTATCCAGCGATAAATGGTATTTATCTAAATATTGCTTAACTTCAATAACATCATTTTGTAATGTATTACGGCTCAAAAACCATTCACCTGCAATATCATCCAATTTTACCGACTTTGATTGAGTTAAAAATGCAATCAATAAAGCGGAAACGCGCTCTTTATTAGTTCGAGGAACCCGTTCTATTTGCTGAACAACCGGAATGGTTGCATACAGATTAGGATCTGTTATGACAAGGTGATAACCAACGTTTTTAATATAATCAACTTGCGCACCATACTTATTTAATACATCGTTAAGCGCAACAATATCAGATCGAATCGTTCTGATTGATACTGTAAAACGATTTGCTAGCTCTTTTTGAGGTAGCAATTCGTTTTTTATGGTATCAAAAATATACGCTAATCTTTGATAAGGGAATAGCAATTTAGATGCCATTACTCATCCTGCTAATTTTTGCGTAATCGCTAATAGTTGTTTAACATCTTCAGTTCTTGTCGCCCCAGTTGTTTTATCAATAATTGAGGTATAAATATGTGGAATAACTTTTTTCACACCGGCATTTAAGGCAATTTTTAAAATTGTTTCATAATTGTCTAAATCAATACCACCAGTAGGTTCTAGATAGAAATTATGTTCAGCACAGCATTTAGCCACATACTCATATTCATCTATATGCTTTAACCCGCCCATAGGAAAATATTTAATTGAGCTTCCTCCCATATCTTTTAATAAAGCAATAGCGGTTTCAACCGGTACGATAGCAGCAGGTGATGTTGAGCTTAGTGGACCTGTAGCTATATTAACTAATCCTACTTTCCCTGTTGGTGATACAAGACCATTGATTACCGTTTCTTTTTGTCCTAATAAAGCACGACTTGTTGCCACCCCTGTAAAAACTTGATTAACATGTTGAGGCTGTAGAACTGCAGATATTTCTGACACCATAGTAGATTGATTAGGATCACCCGCTCCTAGACCAACAGAAATAGCATTATCAATGGCTAACGCATATTTTTTCATATCTGCTATTGCTTGCTGATTATCTGGATAATTTTTAGATAACACTCCCACAACAACATAAGTTTGTGCAGCTTCATAAATAGCACTAGCATTATCAATTGAATTGGCTAATACGTTTAAACAAACGCGATCGTTAAAATAATTTGGTGTCAATTGCATTATTTAACTCCTTGGATAATTTTTATAATTTTGTTATAGACAATATCAAGCTGTTCCGCCGTTACACTACGAACATCTGCATCTACTTTACCCTCATTGGCTTTATATTCCCGAAAATAGACTGCAATCTCGCCTTGCTTCATCAGGTCTATCATTTCAACAGCACTTTTACCAATAACCTTTGCATCAAATGATATTTCTGCACGAGCAATATCTCGGCCAGCACCATCCCAGACAACTTTTGCCGATATACCATTAATAGAATTTAACTTTTCGATAAATGGTGTCATTTTGACAACCATTTCTTGCCCAGTTTCTTGTTTAGGATCGTTAATATATAACTCAATAGCCTTGGTCAAGCCTAAAATACCCTCTTTACCAACCTTCATTGGTCGACCAATACCTTGAGATTGAAGTTTAAGCCACTCAATGGCTTGATGACGGCCAATAACTAAGCCACTAGTTGGCCCTTCAATTGCTTTTGCACCACTATAAATAACTAAATCAGCACCTTGTTGATAATAGGTTTGTAAATCCTCTTCTGCTGCGGCATCAACAATTAATGGAATATTATATTTTTTGGCCACCGTTACAGCTTGCGCAACTGATAGCATACTTTTTTGCACACAGTGATGTGATTTGACATATAAAATAGCCGCGGTATCAGAATTAATTAATGATTCAATGTGCTCTGGTTTACACTCATTTGCATAACCCGCTTCAACCACAATTCCACCACCTAAAGCGACCATAGTACCAATAGGAGCACCAAAATTTACGTTATGTCCTTTTGGCACAATAATTTCCTTTGCTACCCATTTATCAGAACTATGTAAATTAAATAATAAATCACGATCATCTTTAACGATTAAACCTGCGACAGCTTGCGCAATGCCAGCAGAGGCACATGATACGACCACAGCGTTTTCGACATTGAGTAATTTAGCAATGTATTGACCAGTTTTATCGACTAAATCTTTTATTTCAAAATATTCATTTAATCCGAGGGATACAGTATCAACCACTTCTGCTCTAGGTGTTGAAACACCTAAAATAGTCATTCGCCCCGAAGCATTAATCACTTTTTTCAAGTGGTATTTACTGTATATTTCTTTTTCAGTTTGAGATTCTGAGCTCATTTTTACTACCTTCTTGTGTTATTTCAATGTGTGTAACTTTTTTGGTTGTATTTGTTGCGATAGCGGCTAAAGGAACAAACTGTTCATGGCATTCCCTCTGCTCACCTTCTGAATCAGTTAAAGAGACGGTTTGCTGTTTTATATCAAAAATAGTCAAATCGGCATCATAGCCAATAGCTATTTCCCCTTTATTGTTTAAATGCAAAATTTGGGCCGCATTTTTAGTGACACTATCAATAATTCTAGTTTTGCTATAACCTAGACAGATAAATTTATTCATCACATTTGCTAAGCTAAATACAGGACCTTGCAAACGATTTTTAGAATATATATCAGAGCTGATAGTGTTTGGATAAACATCTAAACATTTAGCTCGCTCAGCTACCGAAAAACTGAAACTTTCACCACCATGACCAATATCTAAAATCACCCCACGTTCAATGGCGCGTTTAATTGAATCACGCAGATTATTCTGCTTATCAAATATTTGGTTTGGCTTACCATTAAAACAATGAGTAATAATATCGCCTTTAGTTAATAAATCAGCAATTTCATCAAGTTCAGGCGGATTATTTCCTACATGAATCATTAGTGGCAAACCCGTCTTTTTCTGCATCTCTTTCGCTTTGATTAACGGTAAAATACCATTTTCACCAACAACGCTACGACTGATCCTAACTTTTATTCCAATAATAAAATTAGGATATTTAACTAAAGTTTGGTCAAATAACGGCACATCGATATCTTGCATATCAGCAAGCTCACTCTGCCTTATTAAGCCAATTTTTGAGATATTTAAAAAAGAATAAACATGAGTTTTAGCCTGCATCGCTAAATCATAAAACTCGTCAATATCAAGTGCTCCAACACTACCAGCATCAACCACTGCCGTCACGCCAGCCTCAATACCAATCAGATCGGGTTCATCGTGGTAAATTGGTGAGTGTGCGAAGCAATGAGTATGGGAATCTATCCAGCCGGCACTTACATAGTGTTGGTTTTTTAGATCCAACACTTGATTTGATGTTGCGATTATATTTTTGCCAATTTCCACAATTTTGCCATGTTGAATGGCAATATCAGTTATTGAATTATCGATGAGTTTGGCATTTTTTATAATTAAATCATACATAATTTAATCCAACCCCTCGACCATAGTCATGATAGAGGGGACATAACATTATATAATTGGGAAGATACCACCAAAAATCATGGCACCTAGGATTGCACCACCAGTAATAGGTTTTTTCCATACATAAAATAATAGTGCCCCAAGCAAGGACCCTATACCAATAGGAATAGAGGCAACCATAGCTGATAAAATAATCATTGGACCAAGAAAACGACCAGATGCATTTCCCGCACCCATCATGACATCAGCACCAAAAGTTGATCCACCACCACTATTAACCGTAAATTTACGGATAAGGATGATAAGTAAACCTATTGCCATACCGAGTAATAAACCAGTTAATAACGCCACAAAAAAGTTTTCAATTGGCAATGTATAGCCACCAGCCAATAACAACGCTGGCACACCTAAACCTATACCTGTTTGTAAGGCGCCACCAATATCGAGAATTCCAACTAGCGATCCTTCAATGACACGTGCAAATAAAAAACTGGCACCAAATGCTGCTACTGCACCATAATCGCCTGTCGTCATACCTGATTTAAGCATTGCAACAAAGGCTATTTCGTTAAAAGCACCAATCCCATATACATAAAAAGTATGCGTTCCAGCAAAAATACCTGCAGAGAGTAATCCACAAAGAATAGGGAATGACCAATCGGCATACCAAAAACTTTTATTAATGGTTGTTTGAGTATTCATAATCTGTTGTTCCCTATATTATTTAAACCAATAAGACAAACCATCTCGGAATGAATTAATCATTTTCATATCAAATCCACGGAAATATCCGCTCATGACAAATAAAACAATTACCGCAGCTAACATGATTTTCATCACTCGATTCCAACCACTGTCATCCACTCCTTTACCAATCAAAATACCTAACACTAAACCAGGTACTGCATTACCCATAATTAATTGCGCTAGCCCACCAAACAAAGTGCCCCAAAAACCACTTCTTCTACCGGCATCTAAAGCTGCCAACCAGAAAATAACCGGCATCACAGTTGCGACCAGTAAATTTGCGGCTGGAACTAAAACTTTAGTCGCGGTAATTTTTAAAGAATCAGGAATAACTGATGTAGTTGTATTTAAAAATAACACAACAATCACACCGATAAATGCACAAGCAAAGGCCATTTTCTTAGGATCATGTAACGTTTGTGCTAAATTTCGGTTTTTTATCATCAATAGTGCAGCACCCCAGTTTGGAATGATGCGATGATCAACATCTTGGGTAAATGAACCAGCAGCAACAGATGAAGCCCAGGCATTAAAAAAGAATCCTAAACCAAATGAAAAATGTGCAGCAGGATCACCCTCACAAGAATTAAGTTCACCTAAGGTACGAAAGGCGCCCATACCTTGATAAGTTGGAGCATGAAACATTCGAGCTGCACCAGCGCCTACTCCAAATCCACACAGTCCACCAATTACAATGGACTTCAATGCTATAATTAGAATTTCCATGACTTTCCTTTTACGTTATTTAGAGATAAATTTAATATCGTTCAGATCGATAAACGTAACATTTACTGAGACATCAAGTGTGATGTCATAAAATGTCTTTTTTCTAGGTAAAAAGATAAATAAAAATCGTTCTATAGTTATCTTTTCAATAGCAGAAACAACACTAATATCAAGCGGTTCAATTCGTAACATGACATTATTAGTATTTTTAAGTACCTGCTTTTGCACTTGATTTAGCGCTATAGCGAACGCACGCTGCTTCGAATCTCCTTGCCCAGTTACTCTTACTTGTATCTGCTCAGTTTTTTTCATATTTCTAACCTATTTAAGAACGAGGATATTTTTTCAAAAATGCTTGGGCTATACGTTGGCCAAGTTCTACTGTATCCATAAAACCAAATCCTAGTACTTTACAACCGTCATTAATGGCTGTTTCACCTTCTTCAATTGAACGCATACCGTGTCGTTGAGAATAGCCATATTTATTTTGTGCCGTTATAGCGCCTGCACCGCCACTGCCACAAAACGAAAGCCCTAGATCTGCATTCTCATTATTCATTACGTCACCCAATTTCATATCAGCTGCCATACCTGGAATAACAATTGCACGACACCCTTCAATAGAATTAATTCCCTCTGCAATTTTTTGTCCTTTGCCCATTCTATCGCCGATGACAATGATTACTTCTGCCATAATTATTCTCCTATCAATTATTGTTTTTTAAATTTACTAATTCGTTTAATTTGCTATAGCTACTTCATAATGAACAGCCAGTAAATAAGCCTCTTCCATTGGTAGACTATTGAATAATTGTACAGTTTTACGTGCAAGCATTAAGGATTGCTCTGAGAGCTCATCAAATAAAGAAGGATCAACCTCAGGTAATTTTTCTAGCGTTTTCGCTCTTTCAACCATTGCTTTAACATGTGATAACAACATCGCTTTTTGCACATCATTTTGGGTTATTTGATGATCCGTTAACCAACGATTAATGATTTCTATCGTTTGCGCAGTCACAACTTCGGGATCTAAATCATCTTCGATCATACGGAATTGTATTTGTGGCATAGTCATTCTAATTCTCTTTTTTCTTTTTAAGATGACTTAGCCTAAAGGAAATAATTATCAATGTGGAGAGAGACTTTTTCCTATTGCAAAAGGAAATTTATTGTCAGGCTAGCTGAAAGCTGTTGTAAACAAGAATTATTATGTAGGATATGATTGAAGATTAACTAAATTGATTTTAAATTTAAACAAACTATTGCTTAAAAGTATCATTAATAAATTTTTTTGATATAAAAAACCCCTTTCCTCAAAATTTTTTCAAGCAAAGATAGTTATTTTTGTTATTGAGGCTATAAACCTAGGTAGTATTATTGTTAAAAAAGTAAATTGCCAATTTCTTTTGGTGCTTTCGAAGAAAATTTACCAGCTGCCAGATGCACCACCACCGCCACTACGGCCACCGCCTCCGCCACCAAATCCGCCGAATGAACCTCCGCCAAATCCACCACCATTCCCCCCTCCGAAACCGCCTCCTCGGCCACCACGCCCGCTACCACCACTCATAGTTAAAATACCACTTAAAATTGCACTGGCAACAAATGCTAAAAATATTAGAGGTAAGACAATATGTAATGAATAACCATTGAACAAAGTAAAACCACCAACTGATATACCATTTAGTAAACCAGTACCTAAACTTCGGCTAGCACTACGTTTAGTGGAAGTAATCGAAAATAAGCTAGCAATAGTGAAACAAATAAAAAAGGATGCTAATCCATAATTAAATAAATTGGCACCAAAATCACCAGCAAGTACCGTTTTGAGATCTGGATCACTATTAGTCGCCGGTACCTGCTGAGGATCATTCAACTTATTAATTAAAACTGAAAGCGCATCATGTATACCTTGATAATAGTTATTTTGTCTAAATTGTGGCGCTAATTGTTCACGAATGATATGACTAGCAATTAAATCGGTAATGATGCCTTCAAAACCATAACCAACTTCAATTCGCATCAACTTATCATCTTTAACAATTAATAATAAAATGCCATTATCTTGCTCTTTGTTACCTATTTTCCACTGTATAAACACCCGATCAGCATACTGTTCAACCGTTTCATTATCGAGTTTGGAGATCATTAATACCGCGATCTGTGCACCATCAGTTCGCGTCTTTTCAAAAGCAATCAAGCTTGATTCCAAATCATCTATTTGTGATGGTTCTAAAGTATCTGACGTATCAATAACACGGCGATCAAATGTAGGAATCTCAGTTAATGCATAACTTACCGCACTAAAAAACAGTAAACAAAAGAGCAGATAATATTTTTTCATTATGCTTATTGTCCAAAATTGACTGCTGGTGGATTAGAAATTTGTTGTTCGTTTTCAACAGTAAATTGTTGTTTTGGTTGTACCCCTATAATATTTGCAATCCATTTAGTTGGTAATTGACGAATATAAGTATTAAATGATTGTACTGTTTCTATATATCGACCTCTAGCAACCGTTATCCGATTTTCAGTACCTTCAAGTTGGCTCATTAAATCTTGATAGAGTGTATTTGCTTTAAGTTCTGGGTAATTTTCACTAACAGCAATTAAGCGACTTAATGCGGAACTTAATTCTGATTGGGCTTGTTGGAATTTTGAGAATAAAGCGGGATCGCTAAGTTGATCTGCATTAATTTGGATAGACCCCACTTTCGCTCTTGCATCTGTTACCTGAGTAAAAACGTCTTTTTCATGAGTTGCATATCCTTTTACTGTATTGACTAGATTCGGAACTAAATCTGCTCGACGTTTATACTGATTAACAACTTCTGACCAAGAAGCCGCTACTTTTTCGTCTTGAGTTTGAATACTGTTATAGTCTTTAAAAAAGAAAAATCCACCAACAATAATTAAAATAAGAATAAGCAATAGTAATTTGGATTTCATGGCAAGCCCCTGTAAATAGTTAAACTTTCAAATAACTTAAAAAAGCTATGATAATTAGAAAATACTAACCAGTAGCCTAAAAATTTGGTTACTAACAAACTTATAATGCTTAATTGAGGAATATATTTTTACAACTTTTTATAAAAATAATTATGAACTATAAAATATAAAGAAGAGACTTTTAGATAATAGACTTAACTTACATGGGCTGATCGCCTTCTTTAATAGATGTTATGCTCATGTAATTTTATTTGATTATATCTTTTTTTATGCAATTTGCGAAGAATTATCATCGGTAATTTTTTATTGGTATTGCTCACAATACTTATTTTTAAATTTGATTTTTTAGTTTAAAAATTACTTAGATAATGACTTCAAAACATTCAAGTTGAGCCGGCTCAAAATAGATATCTGCGTTATTTGGGCGGCTATCGGTATTACGGTGAGTATGTTTGAAATGAGCAGAATTAACCCAATTTTCAAAATCTTGTTTTGATTCCCATTCAGCATATGATGAAAACAATGTGTAATCTTCATAAGTTTTACCTTTAAGGAAATAAAAACGACTAAAACCTTTCATCTCTTTTAAATGGCTATCACGATTACGCCATATTTCAATAAAAGTGTCTTCACTACCTAACTTAATTTTAAACCGATTCATGACAATATACATCTAATACTCCTTTCATATACCATACACTCGACAAAAAAATAGCACGTGATAACACGTGCTACTTTAGTCGATTTATCTAAAATCTATTGATTTTCTTCTGCTGAATTCAATAATTCCGCTAAGTTAGCTGTAGCTTCCTCAGCTGAAACAGTTGTTGGTTGAATTACATCATCAGATGGCATTGCGCGTTTACGCAAACGTTCTTTATGATATGCATAACCAGTACCAGCTGGAATTAAGCGACCAACAATAACGTTTTCTTTCAGGCCACGAAGTTCATCATTTTTACCTGCAACTGCTGCTTCAGTTAATACGCGAGTCGTTTCTTGGAACGATGCCGCAGAAATAAATGACTCAGTAGTAAGTGATGCTTTAGTAATACCAAGTAAATCATGCAAGTAAACAATTGGTTCTTTACCTTGTGCTTCAAGCTCACGATTAATAATCTTCAAGCGTGAAACTTCAAGTTGTTCACCATCAAGTAAACGAGAACCACCAGGATGAATAACAGTTGCTTTACGTAACATTTGACGAACAATAACTTCAATATGTTTATCGTTAATTTTTACACCTTGTAAACGATAAACTTCTTGAACTTCATTCACAATGTAACGAGTTACTGCATTAACACCTCGTAGACGTAAAATATCATGTGCTGATTCAGGACCATCAGAAATCACATCACCACGGCCAACTTGTTCGCCTTCGAATACGTTAAGTTGACGCCATTTTGGAATCATCTCTTCATACGGTTCACTACCATCTAGTGGAGTGATAATTAAGCGACGTTTACCTTTAGTTTCTTTACCGAATGAGATAATACCATCAATTTCAGCAAGAATTGCCGGCTCTTTAGGTTTACGAGCTTCAAATAAATCAGCTACTCGAGGTAAACCACCGGTGATATCTTTAGTACCTACAGATGCTTGTGGAATACGTGCAAGTGTATCACCAACATTAATTTCCGCACCATCTTCTAATTGTACTAATGCTTTACCTGGTAAGAAGTACTGCGCAAGCATTTCTGTACCTGCCACAAAGATATCATTACCTTTAGCATCAACAATTTTAATTGCTGGACGTAGATCTTTACCAACACCAGTACGTTCTGCTACATCTAAGATCACGATAGATGATAAACCTGTTAACTCATCAGTTTGACGAGTAATGGTTTGGCCATCGATCATATCAACAAAACGAACAAAACCTTTCGCTTCCGAAATAACTGGCATTGTATGCGGATCCCAGTTTGCTACCGTTTCACCAGCATCAACAGTTGCACCATTACCTTTAGTTAGAATCGAGCCATAAGGAACTTTATAAGTTTCTTTCATTCGACCTAATTCATCAATAATAGTTAATTCAGCATTACGTGAAGTAATAACTAGTTTCTGATCTGGGTTAGTTACAAATTTAGCATTAGTTAGTTTAATACTACCTTTGTTTTTAACTTGAACACTAGATTCTGCTGCTGCTCGTGATGCCGCACCACCGATATGGAACGTACGCATGGTTAACTGTGTACCTGGCTCACCGATTGATTGAGCAGCGATAACACCGATTGCTTCACCTTTGTTCACTAAGTGACCACGAGCTAAGTCACGTCCATAACATTTCGCACAAACACCAAAATCAGTATCACACGAAACTACTGAACGAACTTTAACGCTATCTACAGATTCTTGTTCAAGTAGATCACAATAACTTTCATCAAGTAATGTATTGCGAGGGATTAAAATATCCGCACTACCTGGTTTTAATACGTCTTCAGCTGTTACACGACCTAATACACGTTCACGTAATGGTTCTTTAACATCACCACCTTCAATCACAGGTGTCATTACCACACCTTCTAACGTGCCGCAGTCATCTTCAATAACAACTAAATCTTGAGCCACATCAACTAAACGACGAGTTAAGTAACCTGAGTTCGCTGTTTTCAATGCGGTATCCGCAAGACCTTTACGCGCACCATGGGTCGAGATAAAGTATTGAAGTACGTTTAATCCTTCACGGAAGTTTGCGGTGATTGGTGTTTCGATGATCGAACCATCTGGTTTTGCCATCAAACCACGCATACCTGCTAACTGACGAATCTGAGCTGCAGAACCACGAGCACCAGAGTCGGCCATCATATAGATGCTGTTAAATGAAGATTGAACTTCTTCTTTACCTTCACGGTTAATAACTTTTTCAGTTGATAAGTTATCCATCATCGCTTTAGCAACACGCTCATTAGCTGCTGCCCAAATATCGATAACTTTGTTATAACGTTCACCTGCAGTTACTAAACCTGATTGGAACTGTTCTTGAATTTCTGCAACTTCGATTTCAGCTTCATTGATAATTTGTAATTTCTTAGCAGGAATTTCCATATCATCAATACCAACTGATACCCCAGAACGAGCTGCATAAGCAAAGCCGGTATACATAACCTGGTCAGCTAAAATAACAGTTTCTTTCATGCCTAATTGGCGATAACAAATATTTAAAATTCGTGAAATCGCTTTTTTACCAAGCGGCTGATTGATAACTGAGAAACTCATGCCTTTAGGCATAATTAACCATAAGATAGCACGACCAACAGTAGTATCAATTACAGAAGTTGTATCTTCCCATTCACCAATACTGTTACGATGGCTTTCAGTTATACGTACTTTAACTTTAGCATGTAATTCAACTAGACCTAAACGATACAGTTTTTCTGCTTCTTTAGGGCCGGTTAATACCATGCCTTCACCTTTAGCATTGACTTTATCACGAGTCATGTAGTAAAGACCTAATACCACGTCCTGAGATGGAACGATAATAGGCTCACCACTTGCTGGCGAAAGAATATTGTTGGTTGACATCATTAACGCACGCGCTTCTAATTGCGCTTCTAACGTTAATGGAACGTGAACCGCCATTTGGTCACCATCGAAGTCAGCATTGAATGCCGCACAAACTAATGGGTGCAATTGGATCGCTTTACCTTCAATTAGGATAGGTTCAAATGCCTGAATACCTAGTCTGTGAAGTGTTGGTGCACGGTTTAATAATACCGGATGTTCACGGATAACTTCATCTAAGATATCCCAAACAATTGCATCTTCACGTTCAACCATTTTCTTAGCAGCTTTAATGGTTGTTGCATAACCACGACGCTCTAATTTACCGTAAATAAATGGTTTAAATAGTTCAAGAGCCATTTTCTTCGGTAAACCACATTGATGTAAACGTAAGTATGGACCTACAGTAATTACTGAACGGCCTGAATAGTCTACACGTTTACCTAATAGGTTTTGACGGAAACGACCTTGCTTACCTTTAATCATATCGGCAAGTGATTTTAGTGGACGTTTATTTGAACCAGTGATTGCACGACCACGACGACCATTATCTAACAATGCGTCTACAGATTCTTGTAACATACGTTTTTCGTTACGTACAATAATATCTGGTGCAGCTAAATCTAATAAACGTTTTAAACGATTATTTCGGTTGATTACACGACGATATAAATCATTTAAGTCTGATGTTGCAAAACGACCGCCATCTAATGGTACTAATGGACGTAAATCTGGTGGCAACACAGGTAACACATTTAAGATCATCCATTCAGGTTTATTTTCTGATTGAATAAATGCTTCAATGATCTTAATTCTTTTAGTTAACTTTTTACGTTTTGTTTCAGAATTAGTGGTTGATAGTTCATCACGTAATACTTCACATTCAGATTGAACATCAATATTACGTAATAATTCTTGAATAGCTTCTGCACCCATACGTGCATCAAACTCATCACCGAACTCTTCTAACGCATCTAAATACTGTTCTTCAGTTAAGATTTGCCCACGTTCTAAATTAGTCATGCCACCATCAAGAACCATAAATGATTCAAAATAAAGCACTCGTTCAATATCACGAAGTGGCATATCAAGTAATAAACCAATACGTGATGGTAATGATTTTAAAAACCAAATATGTGCAGTTGGTGATGCAAGTTCAATGTGGCCCATACGTTCACGACGTACTTTAGCTTGTGTGACTTCTACACCACATTTTTCACAAATAACACCACGGTGTTTTAAACGTTTATATTTTCCACACAAACATTCATAATCTTTAACTGGCCCGAAAATACGCGCACAAAACAATCCATCACGTTCAGGTTTGAACGTACGATAGTTGATTGTTTCAGGTTTTTTAACTTCACCAAAAGACCATGAGCGAATCATATCAGGAGAGGCAAGGCCAATCTTGATAGCATCAAAATCTTCAGTTTTTGTTTGTGCTTTTAGAAACTTTAGTAAGTCTTTCACAATTGACTCCTATGGAGTTAAATCAATTAGATAACTTATCATTACTGATAAGTTATCCCTTATAAATAGAAATCATTTTAGCTAGCTAAGATTACTCTTCATCTAACTCGATATTAATACCTAACGAACGAATCTCTTTTAACAATACATTAAATGATTCTGGGATCGCAGGTTCCATACGATGATCACCATCTACAATATTTTTATACATCTTAGTACGACCGTTCACATCATCTGATTTAACAGTTAACATTTCTTGTAAGGTATAAGCTGCACCATATGCTTCAAGTGCCCACACTTCCATCTCACCGAAACGTTGACCACCAAATTGAGCTTTACCACCCAACGGTTGCTGTGTAACCAAACTATATGAGCCTGTAGAACGAGCATGCATCTTATCATCAACTAAGTGATTCAATTTCAACATGTACATATAACCTACAGTTACTGGACGTTCAAATTGCTCACCGGTACGACCATCAAACAAGGTAATTTGACCTGAAGTTGGTAAATCACCAAGTTCAAGTAATGCTTTAATTTCTTGCTCTTTTGCACCATCAAATACTGGTGTTGCAAGTGGCATACCATTACGTAAATTTTGCGCCAAAGTCATCACTTCTTGATCGGTAAATTCAGCAACATTGACTTTTTGCGCTGCACCTAAACCAAGGTCATAAGCTTTTTGGATGAAATCACGTAATTTAGCTAACTCTTGCTGTTCTTTTAACATTGCATCGATCTTCTGACCAATACCTTTCGCCGCCATACCCAAGTGAGTTTCTAAAATCTGACCGATATTCATACGAGAAGGAACACCTAGAGGATTTAATACGATATCTACTGGGCGACCTTTATCATCATATGGCATATCTTCAATTGGGTTGATTTTAGAGATAACCCCTTTGTTACCATGACGACCAGCCATCTTATCACCAGGCTGAATTTGACGTTTAACAGCTAAGTAGACTTTAACGATTTTGAGAACACCAGGTTGTAAATCATCACCTTGAGTGATCTTCATACGTTTAGCTTCAAGTTTTTTGTTAAACTCAGCTTTAATTTCATCATGCTGTTCAGCAAGTTGCTCTAATTGCGCTTGTTTGCTCTCATTAGCAATACCAATAGTTAACCATTTTTCACGTGGTAAGGCATCTAATTTGTCGGCTTTAATACCGCCAGAAATTAATACATCACGAATACGAGCAAATAATGCTGCTTCAAGGATTTTAAGTTCTTCTGTTAAGTCTTTGCGAACTTGTTTAAGTTGCATCTCTTCAATTTCAAGAGCACGTTTATCTTTCTGTACACCATCACGAGTAAAGACTTGAACATCAATAACTGTACCTGAAACACCATTTGGTACACGAAGTGAAGTATCTTTAACATCTGACGCTTTTTCACCAAAAATAGCGCGTAGTAATTTTTCTTCTGGTGTTAATTGTGTTTCACCTTTTGGTGTTACTTTACCAACCAGAATATCGCCACCTTTAACTTCAGCACCAATATAAACAATACCTGATTCATCTAGTTTAGAAAGAGCCGCTTCACCCACATTTGGAATATCGGCGGTAATTTCTTCTGCACCTAGTTTAGTATCACGAGATACACAAGATAATTCTTGAATATGAATCGAAGTGAAACGGTCATCTTGTACCACTTTTTCAGAAACTAAAATAGAATCCTCAAAGTTATAACCATTCCATGGCATGAATGCCACACGCATGTTTTGACCTAAAGCTAACTCACCTAAGTCAGTTGATGGACCGTCAGCAAGGACATCACCACGCTCAACTTTTTCACCTAATTCCACACATGGAATTTGGTTAATACAAGTATTTTGGTTTGAACGGGTATATTTAGTTAAATTATAAATATCAATCCCTGTTTCACCAGCATACATTTCATCATCGTTAACATTAATTACGATGCGTGAAGCATCAACATATTGTACTGTACCACCACGACGAGCAACTGCAGTTACACCTGAGTCAACTGCTACTGCACGTTCCATACCAGTACCAACAAATGGTTTTTCTGCTTTTAACGTTGGTACCGCTTGACGTTGCATGTTTGCACCCATCAATGCACGGTTAGCATCATCATGTTCTAAGAATGGAATTAATGAAGCACCAACCGATACGATTTGTTGTGTTGATACGTCCATATAATGGACTTGTTCAGGGCTATATAAACCAGACTCACCATTTAAACGACAAGTCACTAAATCTTCTTTAAAACGACCATCGTCATCAAGATTTGAGTTAGCCTGAGCAATAACAAATTCACTTTCGTCGATTGCTGATAAATAGTTAATTTCATCAGTTACCACACCATCAACCACTCGGCGATATGGAGTCTCAAGGAATCCATACTCATTAGTTCGAGAATATACCGCTAATGAGTTAATCAAACCGATGTTTGGACCTTCCGGTGTTTCAATCGGACATACACGACCATAATGGGTAGGATGTACGTCACGTACTTCGAATCCGGCACGTTCACGGGTTAAACCACCAGGACCTAATGCTGAAATACGACGTTTATGCGTAATTTCAGATAATGGATTGTTTTGATCCATAAACTGAGATAACTGGCTAGAACCAAAGAATTCACGAATTGCCGCAGAAATTGGTTTAGCATTAATCATATCTTGTGGCATTAATGATTCAAGATCGCCTAGAGATAAGCGTTCTTTTACCGCACGTTCTACACGAACTAAACCAATACGGAATTGGTTTTCAGCCATTTCACCAACACTACGGATACGACGGTTACCTAAGTGATCGATATCATCGACTTCACCATGACCATTACGAATGCTGATCAATTTCTTCATTACATCAACGATATCAGTTTTAGTTAAGACACTTTCGCCTTCAATATCGTCACGTCCTAAAGAACGATTAAACTTCATACGACCTACTGCTGATAAGTCATAACGCTCATCAGAGAAGAATAAGTTATCAAATAAAGCTTCAGCTGCTTCTTTTGTTGGTGGCTCACCAGGACGCATCATTCGATAAATTTCAACTAATGCACCTAGTCGATCTCGAGTAGAGTCAACATTTAAGGTTTCAGAAATAAATGCACCATGATCTAAATCATTAGTGAATAATGTTTCAATTTTCTTATAGCCTGCATTAGTTAATTCAAGCAATAGTTCTAATGAAATTGGTGTATTAGCAAAAGCAACAACTTCACCAGTTTCTTGATTCACATAATCTTTCGCTAATACTTTATTAACAATATATTCAACTGGAACATCGATCTTAGTTACTTTATCTTTTTCAAGCTCACGAATATGACGAGCTGTAATACGACGACCTTTCTCTGCGTAAACTTTGCCTTTTGATTCAATATCAAATAACGCTGTTTCACCACGTAAACGCTCTGGTACAAGATCCATTTTTAATTTTGATTTGCCCACTTCGAAAATAGTTTTTTCGAAGAACATATCTAAAATTTCTTCAGTTTCATAACCTAACGCACGCAAAATGATTGTTGCAGGAAGTTTACGACGACGGTCAATACGAGCAAAAAGATTATCTTTTGGATCAAATTCGAAATCAAGCCAAGAGCCACGATAAGGAATAATCCGAGCATTATATAAAACTTTACCAGAAGAGTGTGTTTTACCTTTATCACTATCAAAGAACACACCTGGACTACGGTGTAATTGTGAAACGATAACACGTTCTGTACCGTTAATCACAAACGTACCATTGTCAGTCATTAAAGGAATTTCGCCCATATAGACGTCTTGCTCTTTAATATCTTTAACTGTTCCTTCTGGCGCATCTTTATCATAAATAACTAAACGTAATTTAACGCGCAATGGTGCTGAGTAAGTGATCCCTCTAATTTGACATTCTTTTACATCAAATACAGGTTCGCCCATCTTAAAGCTCACGTATTGTAACTCAGCGCTACCACTATAACTTTTTATCGGAAATATTGAACGAAAAGCGGCTTCTAAACCATATTGACCTTCAGGGTCTTGCTCAATAAACTTCTGGAACGAATCAAGTTGAATAGAAAGAAGATACGGTATATCCAAGACTTGTGGACGCTTACCAAAATTCTTACGAATTCGTTTTTTCTCGGTATAAGAGTAAACCATTAGTTCCTCAACTTGCTTATCTGCTATTTTAGCATGATTAAATATTCATCAGGGTACTACGAAATAATAACGCCTGACACCTCATCGAAAATATCTATAAATATCAAATGATTAGGCTTAATAAATATATTATTTCTTTATTACTTTTTATTGATAATCTTCAAATAAAATTCTTTGACTTATTACAGCGCAAAAAGGCTGGAGGTATAAAACCCCCAGCCAGTTAGCTTGTTATCGATAAACTTACTTAAGTTCGACAACTGCACCAGATTCTTCAAGTGCCTTTTTAAGTTCATCTGCGTCAGCTTTACTAACACCTTCTTTAACAGTTGCTGGAGCTGATTCAACAAGGTCTTTAGCTTCTTTTAAGCCTAAACCAGTTGCACCACGAACTGCTTTGATAACAGCTACTTTGTTAGCACCAACATCTTTTAAGATTACATCAAATTCAGATTTTTCTTCTGCTGCTTCAGCTGGACCCGCTGCTGCAACTGCTACAGCTGCTGCTGCAGAAACGCCAAATTTTTCTTCCATCATAGATACAAGTTCAACAACATCCATTACAGACATTTCAGCAACTGCATCTAAAATTTGTTCTTTAGTGATAGACATAATATAGTTTCCCAAATTTACATTTTTTTAATTAATAAAATTCACAATCATACTGCTATTAAGCAGCTTGTTTTTGATCGCGAACCGCTGCAAGAGTACGAACCAATTTGCCAGCTGCGGCTTCTTTCATGGTTGACATCAAGCGAGCTAATGCTTCTTCATAAGTAGGTAATGTTGCTAAGCGATCAATGTTCGCTGCAGTAATCAACTCACCTTCAAAGGCTGCGGCTTTAATCTCAAAATTATCATTTTCTTTTGCAAACGCTTTAAAAATACGCGCTGCAGCACCTGGGTGCTCATTTGAAAACGCAATTAGAGTTGGACCAACAAACGTATCTTTTAAACACTCGTATTGAGTTCCCTCAACAACACGGCGTAATAAGGTGTTACGAACAACACGCATATAAACACCAGCTTCACGAGCAGATTTACGTAATGCAGTCATTTTTTCTACAGTTACGCCACGAGAATCAGCAACAACTGCAGATAGCGCACCTTTGGCTATTTCATTAACTTCAGCAACAATTTCTTGTTTATTTTGAAGATTTAGTGCCATTGGTATTGCTCCTGGATTAAACTAGGCAAAGCCTAGAATTACTTTAACTAACTACAAATGTAGCTAGCACAATCACGATGAGCAGAATTCCTGTATTATATCTTATCAGGTTCTGTCACCGTCTACGTAGGAAAATTAAGTAATTAAATATCAATTACACCTACGGTCTTGGACGGGGTCTGGTTAAGGCCAGACACCAACCGATTCTTTGTTTAATTGTTAATTAAACAGATGCATTTAAAGTTGCTTGATCGATAGCAACACCAGCGCCCATTGTAGTAGAAAGACTAACTTTCTTCACAAATACACCTTTTGAAGATGCTGGTTTTGCACGTTTTAAAGCAACAAGTAATGCTTCTAAATTCTCTTTAAGTTTATCTGCATCAAAATCAGCTTTACCGATAGTAGTATGGATAATACCATTTTTATCATTACGGTAACGGATTTGACCTGCTTTAGCATTTTTAACCGCTTCAGCAACGTTAGGTGTTACAGTACCAACTTTAGGGTTTGGCATTAAGCCACGAGGTCCTAAAATTTGACCTAATTGACCAACAACACGCATTGCGTCTGGAGATGCGATAACTACGTCAAAGTTCATTTCGCCTTTCTTGATTTGATCTGCTAGATCATCCATACCAACTAATTCAGCACCAGCTTCTTTAGCAGCATCAGCGTTTGCACCTTGAGTAAATACAGCAACACGAACACTACGTCCTGTACCATGTGGAAGAACGATAGCGCCACGTACATTCTGATCTGATTTACGTGAGTCGATACCTAAATTAACAGCAACATCAACGCTTTCAGTGAATTTAGCTGTAGCAAGTTCTTTCAATAAAGCGACTGCTTCATTGATATCATATAGTTTAGTTGCGTTTACTTTTTCGCGGATAAGTTTAGCTTTCTTAGATAATTTAGCCATGAATTAACCCTCCACTTCCAAGCCCATTGAACGTGCAGTTCCTTCGATAGAACGCATCATCGTTTCAATGGTTGCACCATTCATATCAGCAGCTTTTAATTCAGCGATTTCGCGAATTTGAGCGCTAGTTACTTTACCGACTTTTTTCTTATTCGGTTCACCAGAACCAGACTTGATTTTAGCCGCTTTCTTTAATAATACTGCAGCAGGAGGAGTCTTAGTTACAAAAGTGAATGAACGGTCAGAATATACAGTAATAACTACAGGAATAGGTAAACCTTTTTCCATGCTTTCTGTTTTAGCGTTAAATGCTTTACAGAATTCCATAATATTCACACCGTGTTGACCAAGTGCTGGACCAACTGGTGGACTAGGATTTGCTGCACCAGCTGCAACTTGCAACTTGATGTAGGCTTGTACTTTTTTTGCCATTTTAGTTTCCTTTTCTCGGGTGCAAACGCTTCTATTAATAATAGCTATTAATAAATAGACAGCTCCCCTAAGTTAAATGAGGGCGAAATTATCCTATAACTAATACAAAAATGCAACATTTATTTGTTGAAGGATAAAACAAAAGCAGAGTTTATTGCTCTGCTTCTTTATATACAATAAAAAATATTAGAAAATTTTACAGTACGTCAATAGCGTTAAGTTCTTTAAATGCAAGTTCTAAACGAGCAACTAAAGATTCTTGTCCTTTACGTAACCATACACGTGGATCGTAATATTTTTTATTCGGCGCATCAACACCTTCAGGGTTACCTAATTGACCTTGAAGATAAGCTTCGTTTGCTTTGTAGTAATCTAAAATACCAGCCCAGTTTGCCCATTGAGTATCAGTATCGATATTCATTTTAACAACACCATAGCTAACTGCTTCAGCAATTTCTTCTTGTGTTGAACCTGAACCACCATGGAAAACGAAGTTTAATGATTTAGCTGGTAAATTGAATTTCTCAGATACATATTTTTGAGAATTATCTAAAATTTTTGGCGTTAATTTCACGTTACCTGGTTTGTAAACACCGTGAACATTACCGAATGATGCAGCAATAGTAAAACGTGGGCTAATTTCGCTTAAACGTTCATAAGCATAAGCAACATCTTCTGGTTGTGTATACAATGCAGAACTATCCATATGACTATTATCTACGCCGTCTTCTTCACCACCAGTACAACCTAATTCTAACTCTAATGTCATTTTCATCGCAGACATACGAGCAAGATATTGACAACAAATATCAATATTATCTTTTAATGTTTCTTCGGAAAGATCGATCATATGAGAAGAGAATAAAGGTTTACCTGTTTTAGCAAAGTGAGCTTCACCAGCGTCAAGTAATCCATCAACCCATGGAAGAAGTTTTTTAGCACAGTGGTCAGTATGAAGAATAACTGGCACACCATATTTTTCGGCCATTAGGTGAACATGTTTAGCACCTGAAACCGCACCTAAAACAGCAGCTTCTTGTCCATCTAATTTTAAGCCTTTACCAGCGATAAATTGAGCACCGCCATTAGAAAATTGAACAATTACAGCTGAACCAACTTTAGCTGCAGTTTCAATTACTGCGTTAATTGTATTTGTATCAACACAGTTAACAGCAGGTAAAGCAAAATTATTCTCACGCGCGATTTGAAAAACTTTTTGTACATCATCACCAGTAACAACACCAGGTTTAACGACATCAGAAATCTTTGTAGCCATTTTAATTCCTATAGATTTATTTATATAAAAAGTAAAGGATGAGTAATTGGCTCATCCTTCTTATCAAAATAGAATATTAAGCTTTTGCTCTCTCTTCTAACATTGCAACAGCTGGTAGTTTTTTACCTTCAACAAACTCAAGGAATGCACCACCACCAGTAGAAATATAAGAAATTTTATCTTCAATACCAAATAGGTCAATTGCAGCTAATGTATCACCACCACCAGCGATTGAGAATCCTTGGCTATCAGCAATTGCTTTAGCAACAATTTCAGTACCACGACGGAAATTAGGGAACTCAAACACACCGACAGGGCCATTCCATAAAATGGTTTTTGCTTTTTTGATAATATCAGCTAACGCTTCTGCTGACTCATCACCTAAATCAAGGATTTGTTCATTTTCTTTCACATCTTTAACTGATTTTTCAGTTGCCGTTGCTGTTTCGCTAAATTCTGTTGCTACACGAACGTCAGTTGGAACTGGAATATGACAATTAGCCATTAATTTTTTCGCTTCAGGAATTAAATCAGCTTCATAAAGTGATTTACCTACATTATAGCCTTCAGCTGCGATAAAGGTATTAGCGATACCACCACCAACAATAATTTGATCAGCGATTTTTGATAAAGAATCAAGAACTGTTAATTTAGTTGATACTTTAGAACCAGCAACAATCGCAACCATCGGACGGGCTGGATTATCAAGTGCTTTACCTAATGCATCAAGTTCAGCAGCTAATAATGGACCTGCACAAGCAACTGGAGCAAACTTACCAGCACCGTGAGTTGAAGCTTGAGCACGGTGAGCAGTACCAAACGCATCCATTACATAAATGTCGCAAAGAGCCGCATATTTTTTAGATAAAGTTTCATCATCTTTACCTTCACCAACATTAAAACGTACGTTTTCAAGAACGACAAGTTCACCTTCGTTAACATCAACACCATCAAGGTAATCTTTAACTAAACGAACAGGGAAAGAAACATGTTCTTTTAAGTAATCAACCACAGGTTGTAAAGAGAACTCTGGGTTATATTCGCCTTCAGTTGGTCGGCCAATATGAGAAGTAACCATTACTTTAGCACCTTTTTTAATGGCTTCTTCAATAGTAGGTAATGATGCTTTGATTCGCGCATCTGAAGTAACCTTACCATTTTTAACAGGCACATTAAGATCTGAGCGAATAAATAAACGTTTCCCTTTTAGATCAAGATCTTGCATTCTAATGATAGACATGAGACTTCCTCTTATAAATATAAAAACAATAAAATTTTTGCTATTCTAACATAAAATTTCTAATTAGGTTACAATCAATATCGGTTATATAGTAAACATTACTCGAAATTTGTGCTTTGTACTTTTTATAGTAAATTTTTTTATGTAACAGCATTGACAATGGAAAGAAAATCAGGCATATTTCCCCGCCTTATTAATATGTATTTTTATTTAAACTTGGGAGTTGACTTTGGCTAATATCAAATCAGCTAAAAAGCGTGCGGTTCAATCCGAAAAACGTCGTAAACATAATGCTAGTAACCGTTCAATGATGCGTACTTATGTTAAAAAAGTTTACGCAGCTGTTGCAGCTGGTGATAAACAAACAGCTGAAGTAGCATTCAAAGACATGCAAGCAGTTGTTGACCGTCAAGCGGCTCGTGGTCTAATCCACAGAAACAAAGCTGCACGTCATAAAGCGAATTTAATTAAACAGATTAAAGCACTAGCTTAATGTTCTAATCTGTTGACAATAGAGTTAAAGAAAATTGAAAAAAAGTGGTGTAAGCCACTTTTTTTATTTATATACTGTTATTTCAATTTATATGAATGAAAGAAAAGAGAGCATATTGTGGTTCAACGTGATTATGTAAGAAAAAAGAGCCAATCAAAATCAAAAGCTAAAAAGAATAAGTCACGAATATTACCATCGTTAATGATAGTTCTTGCAGTTATCATTATTGTTTTGTTTTCTGCTATTTTATATTTACTATCAACAAATCACCCAGAAAAACCTATTGAGCGACCAAAAGTAAAAACTGAGTCGCCGGTAGCAACTTTACCTGAACAACCACAAGAACGTTGGACCTATCTTAAAGAATTAGAAACACCGAATGCGAGTAGTGATACTAATTCCACTGCAAGTGAAAGGCAACAAATATTAGATAGTTTTATCAATAATTCTTCTACAACACCAACTACATCAACCAATACTGAAAATAATAAATGGTTACTACAGTGCGGTGCATTTAAAGAAAAAACAAATGCAGACACATTAAAAGCATCTCTAGCTATGACCGGTATTAGTGGTAATATAACCTCCAGTCAACAGTTATATCGAGTTACTGTTGGCCCATATACAAATAAAACTGATGCACAAAAAATATTAAACACATTAAAAGGTAATGGGATCAATAATTGCATTCTTTCTAACTAAATGAAGGTATATTATGAATATACTTAAGCATATGCAGTCATTTTTAGTAATGTTGTGGGCTCGAATAAATCATGATAGATTAACTACTTCAGCAGCAGAACTAGCTTACACAACTATACTTGCATTAGTCCCCCTGATAACGGTAATTTTTGCATTACTCTCAGCCTTTCCTATGTTTGACGAGGTGAGTCAATCATTAAAGCAACTCATTTATAGTAATCTCGTTCCAACTGCTAGTGATACTATCCAAAATTATCTTGAGCAATTTATCGCCAACACAAAAAAAATGACCTTGGTCGGAATTATCGGCTTAATAGTGACATCACTATTACTTATTAACTCTATTAATAACGCACTTAATCGTATCTGGCGAACTAAGCGGAAACGTTCGTTCATGTATAACTTAACTATGTATTGGACTATTTTGACATTAGGTCCTATTTTAGTTGGTTCAAGTGTTGCTGTAAGCTCTTATATATTTTCACTAAAATGGTTATCCGATGCAGCCAGCGGTGATGTACTACTAAGTACCTTACCATTTATTATATCTATTGTCGGATTTTGGTTACTTTACAGTATTATACCTACCGAATCGGTACCATTTAAAGAAGCCTTAATTGGCGCATTAGTCGCAGCGATATTATTTGAAATTGGTAAACGTGCTTTTGCGCTGTACGTGACATCATTTCCTACTTATCAACTTATTTATGGTGTAGTATCCTCAATTCCTATTATGTTAGTTTGGATATATTGTTCTTGGTGTATTGTCTTATTTGGCGCCGAATTTGCTGCAACACTCACCGACTATAATAGACATAACAAAATGCATCTAAAACATTCATCCCAATCGGAGTAATATAAAAATGATTGCCTTAATCCAACGAGTAAAACACGCTTCAGTTTCTGTAAATAACCAAATTATTGGTGAAATAGATCAGGGATTATTAGTTTTACTTGGTGTTGAACAAGGTGATAACGAGCAAAAAGCGATACGTTTGCGGGAAAAAGTACTTGGTTATCGTATCTTCAGTGATGATGATGGCAAGATGAACCTCAATGTTCAACAAATTAATGGCAAACTATTGGTTGTTTCTCAGTTTACACTAGCCGCTGATACTCAAAAAGGTATGCGGCCAAGTTTTACAAAAGGGGCTTCGCCAGATATGGCCAATGAGCTTTACCAATTTTTTGTCAAACAGTGCCAACAGCATATTGAAACACAAACAGGGCAATTTGCAGCCGATATGCAAGTATCACTGATTAATGACGGCCCAGTAACATTTTGGCTACAAGTTTAACTATTCGGTCTTAAAGGAAAGATATTCTAAATTTTTTAAGTAAATATAACGTATTTATTTAATTTTATTTAGCCATTTTAATACCACTCCTTGGTCGGTAAGCCCCCAGTTATTTAATTTATTTTTATAGAACTTCTTCAATTCGTCCCATTGATAATAAGGGTAATCGTTGGTTTTTAAAGGTAAATGGACTTCTCGCTCATTTAACATGACTTTAACTAAAATAGGCTGGTCAGCTTGTTCACTTCTATAAAATATCCATTGAATATTTGCTGCCATTGGAATAATTTTGTCGGCTTGCCATACGGAAGGATAATCAGTTACTGGATTAGCTACTATATTGGTACCTTCAATTTCCATCAATGTTGCTAACGGAGATACAGTTTCGGCATGAGCAAAGCGCAAATTGGCATCAATATTATTATTAGCTATCGCACTATCAGCTGTTTTTAACATATCTAATAATAATGGTGCAGCAATCTTAATTTGGATACCATTACTATCAAAAGCAGGACCAATTTGTAAATAATTTTTTGCGGTGACGACAGTGCTAAACCATAATAGCTGATCTTTGGTGAAGTAACCGCTAAAATCAAGATGATTATCGGCTAATAATGGTGGTGAAAAGGATAATAATTCTTGATAAAGTTGATAAACAGCAAGCACAAAATTTTGCGTTTTAACTATAGAATTTTCTGATAGCGAGATACCATTATTCAATTGATGAATAAAATCAGATGTAAAGATCAGCCTTGCGATATTTTCACTCATTTCTATTGATTTAGGGGCATTTTCTAATGATTTTAGTGTATTTTTAATTATTCTATTTTTCTTATATTTAGCATAAGCAGGCGAATATTCAAAAAAACGTAACAACGTTTGCTGATCTTCTGGTTGTTGATTAACATTTAGCTTGGAATATTTGGTTTTGAATGTATTAATAAAGATTTCAGCCGTTTCTTTAGCCCGTGGAGAGGTTGATGAAATAACCGCTATTTTTTGACCTTTAAACACTGTTGGATTATTGTTTAACATCCGTTGACTAATTAAACTTATATCTTTTCGACCAAGATCACTAAGTTCACCATAATGATCTTTATTAAGTTCTTTAATAGTAGTAATTTGCGTTAATAATAATTTCCCTTTTTCAGTTAATTGATTATTTTTTTCCGCCAATGCTAAAATTTTATAAGCAATATCTTCATATTTAGCTTTGCTGATATAACGGGAACCATGGCGACCAATATGATCAATATAAAACGCTTGATACCCACTAGGCGCAGGAGTAAGAGATTGTCTTGCATCATATTGATATGCAGTCTTTGAACCAGAAATCATCATTCCAGCAAAACTAGATGGCGTAAAAAGCGTAAGCATAATGGCTAATATCTGATTTGCTGGTTGAATAATAGAAGAATTTTTTATAAAAGACATAATTACCCCTATCTATAATTAATAATATAAGAGCAAAATAACAGACCATTACTTATAAGCTTATTTTATCTCATTAATAACATTATTTAACTGAAAATAATGCAATTATTTTAATAACACTCTTTCAATTTTTGAAAAAAGGATTATCTTATTATGTATTTTTTCCATCTCATTTAATTGATTTAAAACATAATGAAATTATATGGCCTTTCTGGTACTAAAATTAGTAGTGCATTTATTTCGGCATGCATTAACACCCCTTATAACACGACTCGTTTTCTTAAAGATTTGATTGCCGGAATAACTGTTGGCATTATTGCTATTCCGTTAGCTATGGCGTTAGCTATAGCAAGTGGTGTTGCACCTCAACATGGCCTATATACTGCGATTATTGCTGGTTTCGTGATAGCACTGACAGGCGGTTCTCGTTTCAGCGTTTCCGGTCCAACAGCAGCTTTTGTGGTAATTTTATATCCGGTTTCGATACAATTTGGTTTATCAGGTCTATTAATTGCTACCTTACTTTCAGGCATATTTTTAATATTAATGGGCATAATTAGGTTAGGCCGCTTAATAGAATATATTCCTCTACCTGTGGTATTAGGTTTTACCTCTGGTATTGCAATAACAATTGCAACAATGCAAATTAAAGACTTTTTTGGTTTAACACTGGAACATATGCCGGAAAACTACATCAATAAAGTTATTGAACTAGTGAAGACGTTGCCAACGATTAATATCGCCGATACATCAGTAGGATTAATAACACTTATTGTGCTAATTGTTTGGCCAAAATTTCGAATGAAAATTTCTGGCCATTTACCAGCATTAGTCGCAGGTGTATTAATAATGCTAATCTTCAATCAATTTGGCTATCAAATAGAAACAATTGGTTCACGATTCACGTATACATTGGCAGATAATACTACTGGTCATGGTATTCCGCCAGTTTTACCAGAATTTATCTTACCATGGGAACATGCTGGTTTTACTTGGGATTGGACAACATTCAGTGCATTAATTCCAATCTCAATCACTATGGCAATGTTATGTGCTATTGAATCACTACTTTGTGCCGTAGTTTTAGATGAAATGACACATACTAAACATCATTCGAATAGTGAATTGATTGGCCAAGGTCTAGGTAATATTATCGCCCCATTTTTTGGTGGAATTTCAGCAACCGCCGCTATTGCACGTTCAGCAGCCAATGTAAAAGCTGGAGCGACTTCACCCATTGCTGCGGTATTGCATGCGTTAATTGTTTTATTGGCACTCATCTGTTTTGCGCCACTATTATCCTTTATTCCATTATCAGCAATGGCAGCATTATTATTAATTGTTGCATGGAATATGAGTGCCGTACAGCGAGTTATTTATATCATTAAACGCGCACCTAAAGATGATATTATAATCATGCTTATTTGCATGTCACTGACTGTATTATTCGATATGGTTATTGCTATAACAATTGGTATTGTATTAGCTTCTATCTTATTTATGCGTCGTATTGCAAGAATGACTCGTTTAGTCGAATTAAATCAAGGAAATGAGAAAACATTAGTACTGCGTATTAGTGGTCCATTGTTCTTTGCCGCTGCTGAGCGTACCTTTTTAGAGTTATACCAAAAAATTAATGGTTATCAAAACATTGTTCTACAGTGGGATGCAGTACCTATTCTTGATGCTGGTGGCTTAAATGCGCTTATTCACTTCATTGATGAATTACCTGCGAAGGTGGAGCTCTCAATTTGTGAATTACAATTTCAACCATTAAAAACTTTAGCCAGAGCAAAAATTGTACCAATTCCAAACAAATTAATGTTTTATTCAACTTTAGATGAAGCACTGAAAGATAAAATTTAAGTGCGAAATTCGTTTTATTATATTGCTTAAATATTATACTTAGTGAAAATATAGTCTCTGATTTTCACTAAGTATTTTGCATCACCTATATACCTTGCCCTTTTCTAAAATAATATAAGTAAAAGTTAACCTTGCAAGATAGTATTTGTTTAATTCTTTACATTAACAACAAAAATAGGAAATTAATATGACAACTAATGAAAACACTATTCAATATGTTAAACATAAAGCGAATTGGTTTATTATAATTGGTGTGATTTTGATTGTTCTCGGTTGCTTGGCATTGGGTTATCAATTCATGGCTACCGTTTTTTCTGTTTATTTTATCGGGTCACTGCTATTAATCGCAGGCATAATTCAAGTTGTACATGCATTTAATATCAAAGGTTTTGGCCAAACTGCCTTATGGGCAATCATGGGGATTTTATATATCTTTATTGGTGGGATGGCTTTTTTCCAACCAATAGCAGTTTCATCAGCACTAACTTTATTGATTTCATTATTATTGACTATTAGTGGATTTAGCCAAATTTTTGCTGCCATGAGTAATCGCAATATCCCTCGTTGGGGATGGGTAGTCTTTTCGGGAATTATTAACATCATTTTAGGTCTAATGCTAATTGCTGGTTGGCCATATGATAGTGTTTGGGTATTAGGAATGTTTTTAGGTATCGATCTAGTTTTCCAAGGTTTTGCCTATATTGCTATTGGTTTCGCATTAAAAAATCACTAAATAGCGATAGTTTATTTTATTGCTCACAACACTACTTGTGAGCAATATTCGGCAACATATCAAAAATAGAAATCTGCTAATTATTAATGGCTATTTATAACTCTTATTGGTTTTCGCTTTAACCTCACGCATTGATTGCAAAATTCGATGATAATTATCTAATCTTGATGGAGCGATTGCTCCTTCTGATACCGCTTTTTGCAATAGACACCCAGGTGTATCTAAGTGATTGCAATCCCTAAATTGGCAACCACCTAAATAATCATCAAATTCGACAAAACCACCAATAACTTGCTCTGGCTCTAAATGCCATAAACCGAATTCTCGAATTCCCGGCGAATCAATAATATCACCACCATTAGGTAAATGGTAAAGTCGAGTTGAAGTTGTGGTATGTTGACCAAGGCCTGATATCTCAGACACCTCACCAGTTAACGTCGCTTGATCATGAGGTAATAGCAGATTAATAATACTTGATTTACCCACACCAGATTGGCCAACCAATATAGATATTTTGTCATCCAGTACCTTTTGTAAAGGTTCTATACCCTGCTGTGATAGACATGAAACATATAAAACTTGATAACCAATTTTAGTGTAAATTTGTAACTGCTGCTCAATTTCCTGTTTTTTGTGCTCATCAAGCAAATCGATTTTATTCAAAACAATAATCGGTGTGATATTGGTTGCTTCACAAGCAACTAAATAGCGATCGATGATATTAAACGATAATTCCGGTAATACGGCTGAAATAATAACAATTTGATCAACATTTGCTGCAACAGGCTTAACCCCATCATAAAAATCAGGTCGCACTAATTCAGAATGGCGCGGATGAACGGCTTCAATAATACCATTAGTATTTGGTTCTAAACTTTCACGCCATAATACTTTATCACCAGTTACCAAAGACGGTAACGTACGACGAATACTACATCGGTAGATGTTGCCAGCATTATCTTCAACATCCGCTGATTTGCCAAAGCGACTCACCACCACGCCATCACGAGGCGCAGAAAAATTAGCCAGACTTTCATCTAGCTTCGTTTCTAAACGTTGCTGATGCTTAGCGGCCATACGCCTTTGTTGATTTTTTGAAAGTTGTTTTTTTGCCACAATAACTAATTTTTTGCTCAAACGATTTAGTACTTATGCTACACTACTCGGCATTAAAAAGAAAATTAATACCGCAAATTATGACTACACAATCAAATATAAACAGTAATAATCTTATCTGGATTGACCTTGAAATGACAGGTCTTGATCCAAATAGCGATCGGATTATCGAAATCGCTACCATCGTAACTGATTCTAATTTAAATATCCTCGCTGAAGGCCCAGTCATTGCTATCCATCAATCAGATGAACAACTTGCGCTTATGGATGATTGGAATCAAAGAACGCATGGCAAATCCGGATTAATTGATCGTGTGCGTCAAAGTACCATTTGCGAACAACAAGCTGAACAACAAACCATTGAATTTTTAAAACAATGGGTGCCAGAAAACAGTTCACCAATCTGTGGTAATACCATTGGTCAAGATCGCCGTTTTCTATTTAATTACATGCCAAATTTAGAAAAATATTTTCATTATCGATATTTAGATGTCAGTACGATTAAGGAATTAGCCAGACGCTGGAAACCAGAAATATTAAAAGGTATCAGTAAACAGAGTTCTCACCAAGCTTTAGATGATATTCGCGACTCTATCGCCGAGTTAGTTTATTACCGACAACATTTTTTTAATCTTACTAATGAATGATCATGAGTATTGTATATACGATCTTACTTTATCTAATTCAGCCACTAGTCTGGCTGAGATTACTTTGGCGCAGCCGTAGAGCGCCAGATTATCGTAAACGCTGGTTAGAACGTTATGGATTTTGCAAAAGTAAAGTCAAATCAGGTGGAATTTTAGTACATGCGGTTTCTGTCGGCGAAACGTTAGCCGCAATTCCATTGATCAAAGCGCTGCAAAGCCAATATCCACAGTTACCGATTACGGTGACGACCATGACACCCACTGGCTCTAAACAAGTTAAATCCATACTCAAAGAGAGTGTTAGTCATGTCTACTTGCCTTATGATCTGCCTTGTGCAATACATCGCTTTTTAAAAACAGTTCAGCCAAAATTAGTCATAATTATGGAAACAGAGCTTTGGCCAAACTTAATTAGCCAATGTGATAGCAAAAAAATTCCATTGATCATTGCTAATGCCCGCTTATCAGAACGTTCAGCCAAAAGATACCATAAACTAGGACAAGCAATTAGTAAACTATTAGCTAAAATCAGCACGGTTGCCGCCCAAAATAGACAAGACGGTGATAGATTTATCTCATTGGGTCTACCGGCAGATCATTTAGCGGTAACGGGTAGTATTAAGTTTGATATTGAACTCACGGCCAAGCAACAACAGAATCTTGCGCAGTTAAAACAGCAATGGCAATTGCATCGACCAGTACTAATCGCTGCCAGCACGCATTCAGGCGAAGATGAAATCATTTTATCAGCATTTCAACAGCTTCTTAAAAATCATAGTAACTTATTACTTATTTTAGTGCCTCGTCACCCTGAACGTTTTAAAACCGTTGAAAAGCTAATTGCCGATAATGGCTTGAATTATATTACACGCAGTAGCAAACAAAACCCTACAGATCAGACACAAGTGATTTTGGGGGATACCATGGGAGAATTACTGGAACTTTATGGTTTGGCTAATATTGCTTTTGTTGGCGGTAGTTTAATTGAGCATGGCGGACATAACCCACTGGAACCAGCTCTACACCATATTCCCATTATAAGCGGTACACATTTTTTTAACTTTAAAGTTATTGGTGAACAGTTAATTGAAGCTAATGGCATGCTGATATGTGATAGTTCTGCTGATTCGCTCTATTCCACCATTAATAGCTTATTAAATGATGAAAGTCGTTGTCAGCAAATTGGCGAAAATGCCTATCAAGTTTTAAAAAATAACCAAGGTGCACTAAATCACCTTCTTGAGGTTATCCATCACTATCTTGAAAAATCATAAGGATGGCTTGTGAATAAAAAACAGGGGTTATTGCTAGTTAATTTAGGCACACCAAGTGCCGTAACACCAATGGCGATTCGTTGTTACTTGACCGAGTTTTTACTCGATCGCCATGTTGTCGACCTGCCTGCTTTTATTTGGCATCCAATTTTAAAATACCTAGTACTGCCTAAACGTGTCCCCTACATCATCAACCATTATCAAAAAATATGGATTGAGGGTGAATCACCATTACTTCATTACAGTAAACGCTTGATCAATCATTTACAACCCGCATTACCTGATATGCAATGCGAATTAGCCATGACCTATGGGGAACCGAACTTACTGTCGGCGCTAAATAATTTAAAATCATGTGAAAAAGTCACTTTATTACCGTTATTTCCGCAATATTCGACCACCACAACTCAAGCGGTATTAGCTAAAGTAAAGCAACTTATTGCTGACAATAATATCAAAATTAACCTTAGCTATATTCGTGATTATGCCGACCACCCAAGTTATATTGATGCTCTTTATTGGCAAGTTCAGCAAGCGTTTTCAACCCAAGGGCAGCCGGATGTATTGCTCCTTTCTTACCATGGTATTCCTCAACGCTACATTGATAAACGCCAAGACGACTATGTGCAAAGATGCCAGTTAACCACTAAATTATTGGCAAACAAGTGCCGTGCAAATGGCATCGACTTACCAATAATAATGGCTTATCAATCAAAGTTTGGTAAAGGGAAATGGGTTGAACCCAACACCAGCGATATATTAGCAAACTTGGCTAAAACCGGTACTGAACATGTGCAGGTTATCTGTCCAGGTTTTTCGGCAGATTGTATTGAAACTATTTATGAAATTGACGAACAAAATCGAGAAATATTCTTAAATGCTGGCGGTAAACAGTTTTATTATATCCCAGCCCTAAACGATACACCATTACAGGTTAAATTAATCAAAAATATAGTTGAAAAAACCCCTTTCCTCAAAAAATTTTAACTGATTAAGATTTATTTTTAACAAAAATCAAATCTTATCGGCACAACTTTAAATTGATTAATATTAAAGCTAAATAACCAACTAATCTAACTAGTGTGATTAACCTGTGTTAGGATGATAATTAAAAATTATTTGCGCTCAAAGGAAAATACTCGATGAAAATAATCATCATTGGCGCTCAAGCTGCTGGTGCAAGTGCCGCGGCTAAAGCCAGAAGAAAGGATCCCAATGCGACAATTCGCATCTATGAAAAATCAGATATTATTTCATTTGGTGCTTGTGGATTACCTTACTTTATTGGCAATCATTTTCAAGATGAAAATGAAATGATATCCAGAACACCAAATCAATTTGCAAAAGATGGGATTGAAATCAAAACGTTACATGAAGTTATCGCTATTGATGCAAAATTAAAAAAAATTACAGTCAAAGATCTTAACACCAATAACTGTTTTGATGATGATTATGACAAATTACTTATTGCGGTTGGAGCAGCACCAATAATTCCACCTTTAGAAAATCAACAACTGGAAAATATTTTCACTTTGCGTGATATATATGATGGTCTGGCAATAAAAAATGCCTTAACCAATCGGCAAAATACCAATGTTGTAGTCATTGGTGCTGGCTACATAGGGCTTGAAGTATCTGAATCTTTAGTGGAATTAAACAAAAATGTAAAATTAATTCAATTAGATGAAAGAGTATTGGTCGACGCCTTCGATCCGGAACTTACCGAGATAATTGAAGAAAACCTAAAACAACATTGTGATTTACACCTACAAGAACGAGTACAAGGTTTTGAAGGTGTACAAAAAGTTACCCATGTTATTACCGATAAAGCTAAATATGCGGCGGATATTGTCATTATAGCTACAGGGGTAAAACCTAATAGCAAAGTATATAAAGATTTAGAGCTTGAAACACTTAGCAATGGCGCTATTGTCATTGATAGTTATGGCAAAACAAACATTGCTGATATTTATGCCGCGGGCGACTGTGTCGCTCTTTATCATCGTGTTAGCCAATCAATGACCTATATTCCATTAGCTACTGGCGCCAACAAACTCGGTAAGGTGGTTGGTGACAATTTAGCTGGCGGTAATAATCAATTCCCAGGAACCCTTGGCACATCAGCATTAAAAGTGTTTGATATTGAAGCTGGCCGAACAGGACTCACCGAACAGCAAGCTATCAAAGCAGGTATCCCCTACAAAACAGTGATAGTTAAAGATAAAAATCATAGTAACTATGTTGCAGGGCAAACTAGCGTTATTGCTAAACTGATTTATCACGCTGAAACTCGTGTTTTATTAGGTGGACAGCTGGCGGGTGGCAGTGGTGCTACATTAAGAACCAATAGTTTAGCTACGGCTATTTGGGCAAATATGAAAATTGATGAATTAGCGATGATGGACTTTTTATATGCGCCACCTTTTTCAAGACCGTGGGATATTTTAAATATCGCCGGAGGTATCGCTAAATAGAGTTTAAGCATAATAAATATTTGCTTAGTTATTAACATTCAGAATGGGCAGTTGGGTTAATTTAAATGGTTAATCCAACCCAAAAACACATTATTCAAAATTAATTTAATTTTATCCAAACGCTGGGGGTAAACATGTCAGATGCCATATTTCAGGGCACTTTTTTCGAAAAGTTCTTATCTATCACTCATTATCAAACCTTAATCGGCATTGGCTTATTACTGCTTTGCTTTTTCGCTATCATGCGGCCACTACAAACAAAAAAAGTTAATTTTTCCATTCGAATGTTAGTCGGATTGATACTTGGTGCCGTTCTTGGTTTAGGTATCCAAGCCGTAGCCGGTTTTCCTACTGACTCAACAGTTTGGATGCAAGAAACAGCAACATGGTATGGTTTATTCGGCCGAGCCTTTATCGCCTTTATTCGCATGCTGGTTATCCCACTCATTTTTGTCTCAATCGTAAAAGTGATTATTGATTTTTCTGGTAAAGAGAATTTACCACAAATCGCATTCAGAGGGATTTTTTGGTTACTGTTCACTACAGCAATTGCCTGTATTATTGGAATTATTTTGGCTAATGTATTATCATTAGGTGAACTAAGTTCAACCTCAGCCAAAACTGCAATTGCCAAACAATATACCAATATCATCGATACATTTGTCAATCTTATTCCAAGTAATATTATTGCTTCTATGGTAAAAGAGAATATCGTAGGTTTAGTTATCTTTTCGGCATTAATGGGGCTTGCCGCTAACCGCATGGAAAAAAAGAATCCACAACCTATCGCTCTTTTTAAAACTTTTATTGAAGCGCTTTATAAAATCATCATGTCAATTGCCATGACGGTCATCAAATATATGCCTTATGCGGTAATTGCCCTACTTGCTCGTACCATTATTTCAAATGGCATACCTGCAATTATTGAAGTTTCAAGCTTTGTATTAGCGATTTACCTTGCAACCATATTAATGCTTGCAGTACATATCGTGATTGTGATGGTGCATGGAGTTTCACCAATCATATTTATTAAAAAAGCGCTTGGTACATGGTTACTAGCTTTTACCAGCCGTTCATCAGTTGGTACATTACCTATGACAATATCAACATTGACCGTCAGAATGGGGGTAAATAGCGGTACTGCTAATCTGGTAGGATCATTAGGCAGTACAATGGGAATGAACGGTTGTGCTGGATTTTTCCCTGCGCTGCTTGCCGTAATGGTAGCCCATATGGTAGGCATTAATACTGATATCCAATTTTATATTATGCTAGTGATTGTGGTGGTTATTGGTTCGATTGGTATCGCTGGTATTCCCGGTACCGCAACTGTTGCCGCTACTGTGGTGCTTTCTGGTATGGGGATGGCTGAGTACTTCCCTTTAATCGGCATGGTGCTAGCCGTCGATCCCATTATTGATATGGCAAGAACCTTAGCCAATGTATCCGGTGCAATGACAGCAGCAATTGCAACTGATCATGAGGTTGGATTAATGAATATGGATATCTATAACGATCCTAATGTGACCTTGGATAATGAACAGTCAGAAGTTTAATAATAAAATACGTTTTTAATGTATTTTGAACAAATAGCAAAAGACGCCAATTGGCGTCTTTTTTACATCAGAAATAAAGATAAAATTAAATCGTTTTTAACCATGCTTTAACATCATCACCTAAGCTTTTATGACGCATTGCATATTGAACAAAAGTTTGGACATAACCTAATTTATTTCCACAGTCATGGCTTCGGCCTTTAATGCAATATGCATCAACAGGATCTTCTGCAAGTAACATCGCAATTGCGTCAGTTAATTGAATTTCACCACCAGCACCTAATGGTGTTTTGGCTAATAAAGGCCAAATTTTTTCAGACAACACATAACGGCCTACCACAGATTGGTTAGATGGCGCATCTTCAATTGACGGTTTTTCAACAACACTATACATTTGTGTTACATTACCTGCAGATAACTCTTCGCCGCGGCAGTCAACAATACCATAAGATGAAACAAGTTCTTTAGGTACCGGTTCAACCATAATTTGGCTATGCTTAGTATCATGATAATTATGAATCATCGCCGCTAAATTATCTTGAGTAAGATCACTATCATACTCATCTATAATCACATCAGGTAACACAACAGCAAAAGGTTCATCACCAACTAAAGGATAAGCACAAAGCACCGCATGACCAAGCCCTTTAGCTAAACCTTGGCGAACACTTGTGATAGTGACATGTTTTGGTAGTATTCCTTGCACTTCTTGCAAGAGTTGACGTTTAACTCGGGCTTCTAACATAGCTTCAAGTTCGAAGCTGGTATCAAAATGATTTTCAATCGAATTTTTAGAAGAATGGGTAACAAAAATAATTTCAGTTATTCCTGCTGCAATACACTCTTTGACAACATACTGTATAAGTGGTTTATCCACCACGGGTAACATCTCTTTAGGAATCGCTTTGGTTGCAGGTAACATTCTCGTACCAAGACCTGCCACTGGAATTACGGCTTTTTTAACTTTTCCCTTCAAAGGAGGTTCAAAATTTAATGACATTTTAGTTCCTTAAAAAATAAATTAACTAATAACATTGTTATAATTTTCCACTTTACGATGCCCATTAACAAAAGTGTTATAAACTCGCTTTGAATTAAGCATATAGGAAATGCAAATAATGCTCAAAATAATGTTTTTGGCTATATGAAACAAATCACGGCTTTCAATTTTAAATGAGGTAAATTGATGAGTAATAAACTGATCTAAAAGCATAAATACAATAACTAACAGTTCAAAACAAATCATCAAAGATGGAAATTTATAATTTTTAGTGAAAAAGAGATAAAGTAAGTAGATATTAAAAAAGATAATAATCAAATTCATACCGATTTCTAATGGATAAATCCAATTAAGATTTTCAATATAAAAAATAGAATTAGTAAGATTAGCCAATTTTATAAAGGTAATACTACTAAAAAGAATCAAAAATAAACTAGTGATACAACTCAAAAATAATCTTATCGCAACAACAATGAGCCAACCACCTAATCCTTTGAGAGTTAAGTTATCAGACATACAAATATCCTTAATTTAAAATAGATAAATCCTCAGATTGAATTAATGAAGGATTATCCCTGTCTTTAGCTAAAGAATCAATGGAAATATAGATAATCTGACAGTTTTCTAATACCGCTTCTTTGACCACAAATTTTGCCTTACGATCACGAGCTTCTTTCTGTTTAACACTGATATACAAATCGTCATAACCATCATCATACATTGATGCTCGTTCAAATATATTAGGACTCCGCCAAAATGTCTCTTTTGGATAATCGCGCTCAAAAATTTGACCGGTTAATTTGCCTTTTAAACCAACATAACTTATTGGTAAATGATTACTCGCTCGACTTTGTGAGAGATAAATATGGGGATATTCTGTAAGATTGGGTTCAAGCTGGTTTAGCTTAAATTCAATACCAGAACGATTTTGATACTGGCAATTTTCCATTGTTAAAGGTGCAGTTCGAAAATTCAACGAACCACACCCTACAAGTAAAAATATAAAGAAAATATTAAAAATACGATACATCATTATTTATTGTTTACTTATAAAATATTTATAAGTAACTCCAGCTACTATTTACATCTTTTCACTAACATTTTCAGCAGTATTAGTAATTGCTTTACCGCCAGATTGAACATCTTTACCGACACCTTTAAACGTGTTACAACCAACTACCATTGTTGTCATCGCAATACTTACCATTAAAATAAATACTTTACGTAACATGTGATTCTCCTCTAGTTAGTCACATTATGATTTTATTGTGGCAAATGCTTCTGCTACACGATGTATATTATGGTGATTTAATCCCGCCACACACATTCTTCCGCTGCCCACCAAATAAACGGCGAAATCATCTTTTAGCTGTGTGACTTGCTCTTTAGAAAAACCTGTATAACTAAACATACCTCTTTGTTTAACTAAATAATCAAAATTTTGTGTCGGTACGGCTGTTTTTAATAAATCGACTAGCGTTGAACGCATGATTACAATACGGTTGCGCATGGTTTGAACTTCTTGAAACCATAAAGTTTTAAGTTCCGTATTATTTAATACATATGAGACCAGTTGCGCACCATACGCAGCTGGACTGGAATAATTTCGACGAACGGTTGCTTGTAATTGGCCAAACACTCGGTTGGCCGCTTGGTTATCATCACATAATACGGATAATCCACCTACCCGTTCTCCATACAGTGAAAACGTTTTGGAAAAAGAATTACTAATCAAACCACATAATCCTTTCTCAGCGACTTTTTTGATTGCATAACTATCGCTTTCGATACTTTCACCAAAACCTTGATAAGCAATATCCATAAATGGGATAAGATCACGATTTTGTAAAACTTCAATCACTTTATCCCACTGCTGCTGTGTTAAATCGACGCCAGTAGGATTATGACAACAAGGATGTAATAGCACGATACTTTTAGCCGGCAAGCTATTTAATGTATCTAGCATAGCGTCAAATTTTACACCACAAGTTGCTGGGTCAAAATAAGGATATTTATTTACTTTAAAGCCTGCACCACTAAAAATAGCAATATGATTTTCCCAAGTTGGATCACTAACCCATACTTGAGAATTAGGAAAATAGTGATAAAGAAAATCAGCACCAACTTTAAGGGCTCCTGATCCACCTAGCGTTTGAATAGTCGCAATTCTTTTAGTTAGAATAGCAGGATTATCTTCACCAAAAAGCAGTGATTGAATTGCTTGGCAATAACTAGGTAAACCACTCATTGGTAAATAAAGTTGTGCACCTTGTTGATGTTGATAAATATAATCACGAGCCGTTTTAATACATGATAATTGTGGAACATGACTGTTTTCATCATAATAATAACCAATACTCAAATTAGTCTTATCTTGACGATTGTCATTATTAAATTCTGCGACTAATGACAAAATTGGATCACCAGCATACGACTCTACTTTTTCAAACATTTTTCCTACCTAATTAACCAATAAATAGCAATGTATAATTGTAGATTATTGCACCAACTTAATTGGCAATCAATCACAAAATAACAGTTTAAATATAAATAATTTTAGGCAAATAAAATCGACTGTTTAACAGTCTGATTCAGATAGAAAAACGTCATAATTGGTGACAAAAAATAGGGATATTTAGCAAAAAAAGCCACAAAAAAACCTTTCCTCAACTTTTTTGCTTCATTAGCACCTATTGGTGCTAATCACTTTGGCAAACTTATTTAACAGCAATAACTTCTATTTCAACTTTAGCATCTTTCGGAATTCGAGCTACTTGCACACAAGAACGCGCTGGAAAGCTTGCTTGATTTTCGGTAAAAAATGCTTCATAGACACTATTAACATCAGCAAAATCATTCATATCAGCTAAAAAAATAGTTGTTTTAACGATATTTTTAACTTGATAACCCGCCTCAGTAACAATTGCTTTAACATTAGCTAAACTTTGCTTAGCTTGTTCTTTCACACAAGTTGGTATCTCACCAGTTGCTGGATTAATTGGGATTTGACCTGATGCAAATAACATATTGCCCAAATCAATACCTTGCACATAAGGACCAATAGCTGCAGGGGCTTTATCGGTATTAACTACTTTCGCCATAGATAAATTTCTCCTTTTATTTATTATGACTCTCATTTCAACAGGAACACAATTTTGTGTCAAGTTATAACAAATTTATGAGCATGGGACTTCTGCAAATTTTCTGATATGATAGGTGATAATTTTTTCATTTGTTGAGAGTTAGTATGTTTGAGAATTTAACTGATCGTTTATCGCAGACATTCCGCAATATTAGTGGTCGTGGGCGTCTGTCTGAAGATAATATCAAAGATGCACTACGTGATGTCCGAATGGCATTACTTGAAGCTGATGTTGCCCTACCTGTAGTACGAGAATTTATTAATCAAGTTAAACAAAAAGCCGTCGGTTTAGACGTGAATAAAACGCTAACCCCAGGCCAAGAATTTATTAAAATCGTTCAAGCTGAACTTACTGCAGCAATGGGTGAAGTTAATAGTTCACTTAACTTAGCTACTCAGCCTCCAGCGGTAATGCTAATGGCTGGTTTACAAGGTGCAGGTAAAACAACTAGCGTTGCAAAACTAGCAAAATTCTTAAAAGAAAAACAAAAAAAGAAAGTATTAGTTGTTTCTGCCGATGTCTATCGACCCGCAGCGATAAAACAATTAGAAACACTTGCTAAAGCAATTGATGTCGAGTTCTTCCCATCAGATATAAAACAAAAACCGGTTGATATTGTTAATAAAGCAATTTCACATGCGAAATTACAATTTTTTGATGTACTGATTGTCGATACGGCTGGTCGATTACATGTTGATAGCGACATGATGGATGAAATCAAAGCACTACATGATGCAATCAATCCAATTGAAACGCTATTTGTTGTCGATGCAATGACCGGGCAAGATGCTGCCAATACAGCTAAAGCATTTAACGATGCCTTACCACTAACCGGTGTCATTTTAACTAAAGTTGATGGTGATGCTCGTGGTGGTGCGGCATTATCCATCCGCCATATCACTGGCAAACCAATTAAGTTTTTAGGGATGGGGGAAAAAACGGATGCATTAGAGCCTTTTTACCCTGACCGCATTGCTTCGCGCATTTTAGGCATGGGAGATGTTCTCTCTTTAATTGAAGAATTACAGAGTAATGTTGATCGTGAAAAAGCGGAAAAAATCGCTAAAAAGTTAAAAAAAGGCGATAAATTTGACTTCAATGATTTCCAAGATCAGCTTAAACAGATGCGTAATATGGGCGGAATGGGAGCCATGCTGGCTAAATTACCGGGGGTAGGTCAGCTACCGGATCATATTAAAGCGCAAATGGATGACAAAATCACCATCAAAATGGAAGCAATAATTGGTTCTATGACATTAAAAGAGCGAGCGAATCCAGAAATCATCAAAGGATCACGCAAACGCCGTATTGCAAATGGATCAGGAACACAAGTACAAGATGTCAACAAACTACTTAAACAGTTTGAAGATATGCAAAAAATGATGAAAAAAATGAAAGGTGGCGGCATGATGAAGATGATGCGTCAAATGAAAGGTTTAATGGGCGGAGGCATGGGTTTCCCACCGAGATAACGTTTTACTTTTCTCTTTCTTTCAATTCATTACTATCGCGCAGCTTGGCGCGATAGTATTTCAATAAACTTAATTCTCTCGATTTACTGCTTTAATTTTACTTGGCCGATGCATAGTTAATACCGTTCCAATCGATGAAACGATAATAAACATAATAGCCAACCATTGATAATGTGTTAACTGTTCGTGCAACACAATTAATCCGGAAAACGCCGCAAATACCGGTGACAAACTCATTAAGGTACTAAAAGTTTGGGCTGGTAAGCGTGGTAATGCAACCATATCAAGGCCATAAGGAATCGCTGACGCTAATAGTGAAACCATGAAAGCCAATGGCAAAATATCTAAGGAAAACATTGTACTACCACTTTGCCATACCCCAATTGGAAAGAGTAATACTGAAGCAACAATCGATCCGAGTGCAACACTTGGCGCACCATATATTTCGCCAGCTTTACGACCAAAAAGAATATAACCAGCCCAACAGCTTCCCGCACATAAAGCAAGTAAAAGACCAATCGGATCTAAGTCACTGCCTGCTTGATGAATAGGCAACAACATAACTAATCCAATTATGGCAATACCTAACCAAATAAAATCGGTTAATCGTCGACCGGAAAACATAGCCACCATAATTGGCCCTGTCAATTCAATTGCGACAGCAATACCTAAAGGAATACGAGAGATAGCATTATAAAAAGATAAATTCATGCAACCCATGGCAATACCATACAAAATAATATATTTAATTGCTGATTTTGAAATCTTTTTACGCCATGGTTTAAAGATTATGACCAATAAAATAGAGGAAAAAAATAAACGCCACGCAGTCATTGCTTCTGGTCCAAGTATTGGGAACAAATATTTAGCAAATGACGCACTTGATTGTACAGAAATCATTGATACAAAAATTAATAAAACTGGCCAAGATCTTTTGAACATAATAATAACCTTATTTGAACAATGGGATTGTTATAAAAAGGGAACAAACTGTTTGCATAACAAATAAAATTCAATTTAAAATTTTTACCATCTATAGTAAAAAAGTGTTAATTAAACAAATTGTATAAATAATGTATTTAAAATTATCAAATAAACTTCACTGTTAGTTTTCCCTTTTTACTGATAACAATGCCAGATCTTGTAATGCTTTTTTATAAGGAGAATCTGGTAAAATTGAAATCACATTAAACGCTTTGTTCGCCTCTTGCTGGGCTGTTTTTAAAGTAAATTCAAGCGATCCGCATGATTTCATCACAGCTAAAACATGCTCTAACAAATGACGGCCATTTCCTTGTTCAATCGCTTGCCGAATTAAAGCCGCATCCTGCGCGTTAGCGTGATGCATAGCATGTAATAGTGGTAATGTCGGTTTACCCTCATTAAGATCATCACCCAAATTTTTACCCAATTTTTGATTACTATCGGCACTATAATCTAATAAGTCATCAATAATTTGAAAAGCAGTACCTAAATATTTTCCATATTCTTGCAAGGCAAATTCTTGTTCTGGGGTTGCTTCAGCAAGGACAGCCGCGGAATGAGAAGTCGCTTCAAATAGTCTTGCTGTTTTACGATATATGACTTGTAGATATTGTTCTTTAGTAATATCAGGATCATTACAATTAAGTAGTTGTTGAACTTCACCTTCTGCAATAATATTCGTGGCTTCAGACATAATTTGTAATACTTTAAATGATTCAGTACGAACCATCATTTGAAAAGAACGAGTATAAATATAATCGCCCACCAGAACACTAGCAGCATTACCAAATAATGCATTAGCTGTTGATTTTCCTCGCCGTAAATCTGACTCATCAACAACATCATCATGCAATAAGGTTGCAGTATGAATAAATTCGATAAAAGCAGCCGTTATAATATGTTTATCACCCTGATAATTCAGTGCTTTAGCAATGAGCAAGGCAATGATTGGACGAATACGTTTACCGCCACTACTAATAATGTAATTGCCTAATTGATTGATTAATACAACATCAGAGCTAAGCTCTGCTTGTATTGCCTGATTAACCTTCACTAAATCGTCTTGAACTAGATCGAGTATCTGTTTTATCGATGGATTATTCATCAGTCTAACCGCTACAAATGAGAGATATTTACTTACTATTATCTGATAAATATTTTTATGCAACAAGTTATTGATAAATCATATTTAAAAAAATACTACAAATGATAAGCATTTTCATTTAGAATACACACCCTAAGGGAAAAATTATTACTGTTATGAAGATCAATTTTGATATAGATATCAACACAGAAAAAGAGCCGCAATCATCTGCTGCAAATAAGCAAAAGGATGATTATATATACGTATTTGCATCTGTTGCTGTGATATCTCATCTACTTTTATTAGGATTATTATTTAGCTCGGCATTGTTCGCAAATAATATTATGATTGATGAAGGTGATGATTCAATTAAAGCCGTAATGGTTGACCTTACTCAGTTAGCAGCCCCAGAACAATCATTAGTTGAAAATACGCCTGATATTCAAGGTGCTGAAAACAGTGAAATCATAGATAATAAACCTATTGAAGAGCAACCCGTTGAGCCTGTTGTAGAACCTGAAGTTGTTAAAGAAGAAACACCTGAGCCAACACCGGAAAAAGAACCCGAAAAACCTACTGTTGAACCGGATAAACCAACAATAGTAAAACCAGAACCAAAACCGAAACCAAAAAAGAAAAAGCCACCTACACAAAAAGCTTCTCATCAACAAGTTAGACAAGAAGCAATTAGTGATAATACGGCAAAAACATCAGTAGCACCTAAAATTTCTGATAGTCAGCAATATTCGGGCACTCCAACACCGATTAGCCGAAATCGCCCAGAATATCCAAGAAGAGCACTAGACATGCGCTTAGAAGGTCATGTTATTGTCATGTTTGATGTAAATAGTGAAGGGCGAGTTGAAAATATTAGAATTATTGAAGCTCAACCCAATAATATTTTTAATCGCTCAGTGATCACAGCAATGAAAACATGGAAATACAAACCAATTGCTGGTAAAGATATCAAAATGAAGATTATCTTTAATCGTGATAGTTCAATTAGTTTAGGTAACGGCTAAACTGACATTTATCAATCAATAACTATCATTCAATAGTATTTATTTAAAATAAAACTTACTGGTGCTAATCTTAATTTATTGATTTGCACCTTACTTGATCATAAGTTTATTTATTGACTTGCATTAACTGCTCAATTTGTTGAGGATCTTTAGGCACCATTGTGGTTAAAACTTCATTGCCTGAATCAGTAATTAAAATATTATCCTCTATACGGATGCCGATTCCTTTATAACGCTCAGGAACATGGGCTTCTTGATTAATATAGAGCCCTGGTTCAACCGTTAACACCATGCCTGGAGCAAGGATACGATCACGATCGCTACCGACATCATGCACATCAATACCTAGCCAATGTCCTAAACCATGCATATAAAATGCCATGTAAGCTTTATTTGCAATTAACGTCTCGATATCGCCCTGCATAATGCCAAGTTTAACTAAACCTTCAACCATAATTCGAATAATTTGTTGGTTTACTATTGATATTGCAGTACCTGGTTGTAATAATTTGATTGCCGCGTATTGTGCGGTTAACACAATGTCATATATTTCACGTTGTGACTGATTAAATTTACCATTTATAGGAAATGTACGGGTGATATCACCGGCATAATATTGATATTCACAACCAGCATCAATTAAGACTAACTCGCCATCTTTCAATTGGTCGCTATTATTCTCATAATGCAATATACAACCATTATTTCCCCCACCAACAATAGTGTTATATGACGGCCAACGAGCACCACGCCGAGCAAACTCGTGTAAAATTTCGGCTTCTAATTGATATTCAAACCAATTGGGCTGACATTTTTGCATTGCTCGAATATGTGCCTGCGCACTGATTTCACAAGCTTGACGTAAAATGGCGATTTCATATTCAGACTTAAACATCCGCATTTCGTGAACGATTGGTCGCCAATCAATAACTATGCTTGGTGCTGAAAGTTTGAATCGACCACCTTGCCGTAAAGTATTAAGCGTTTTTTTAATTATCTCGTCAGCATAATGATAAAGCTGGTCAGCATGATAAATAGCTTTTTTACCATTGATTAAATTAGGCAAAACCTCATCAATCTCGTCAAAAAGATAAGCTTCATCTACTAAAACTTTTTCAAGTGCAGCTTGTTGACCTAACCGATATCCGGTCCATGTTTCCGCTAAAGGATCCTTTTTACGGTTAAATAATATGTATCTAGCCTGATTATCAGATTCCTTTATTACCGCTAATAGTGCTTCTGGCTCAGCAAAAAAAGTAAAATACCAAAAATCACTATCTTGCCGATAAGGATAGTGAGTATCATTGCTTCGCGTAACCTCTGGTGAAGCAAAAAACAAAGCGATACTATTTTGCTCCATTTGTGCCAATAATTTATTTCGTCGCGCTAAAAGTTCTGTTTTGCTATACATATCTACCATAACTTGTACCTTAAAAATCAATAATACTGATATTAATGAATAGTTGGGGTTATATCAGATTCATTAAACTCATCAAAACAGAGCATCGCCGTGATCCGAACGTATTCTTTAATTTCTTCAAACGCAAAGCCTAACTCTTGCTGATCTTCATTTTCATCATAACCCAACTTAACGATTTGTCTCAGGTCATATATTGCTTCACCAACATCACCTTTAACCCGATTAATTTTAGGTTGAACCAAACCAATTCCTAATAAAAAATGATTAACCCATCCGACTAAATCATCAATCTGAGTAAATAGATCTTGATCGCCGAGTAACAATTGAAACTCAAAATCTTCATCAATAAGTTGTTGTTTTGTTAAATGATATAATTTTTCAATTTCTTTGTTTAAAGGTTCAGCAATGCTTTGCCCATCATTTAACATATCCTTAGTTAAAATTTTCCAACTTTCATCATGATTGCCTCCTGCTAAAATACCTGATAAAAAACCATGTAGTTCAGCCGCTGTCATGCCGATTTTATTTTGGATAAGTTGGCGATTAAGTTCATTGTAATTATTGCTATTAGTCATTAGATCCACCTTAGTCTTAAATACCGTGAAAACACACCCCTGCACTTTCACGGATTAATAGTATATAATTTATGCCTAGCTATAAATAATAAACAGGTTATTGTGCTTTATAAAGGAAATATTTTGAACATTTTTAGATTGATCGTAGCATTGCCCTCGCTATTTTTATTCTTTGTTATGTCATTAACTGCATGTAGTTCATGGGTGCCCAATAAAGGCGTGATTGTTCTTAATGTACAGAATCAAACAAATACCTCTATAACTAGCCAAGATTTACCTAAAAATTATCATTTAGGCAACAGCGAACAAGAGCTTGAAAAATTTGAATCTTTTTGCCACGAAGAGATCCGAGCTTCACAACTTGATGGTAGTGAAGAAGTTGTGTTTGAAAATATCAAACGAGGAATTCACGGGCAGGTGGAATTTAAAAAATGTCGTGATAAAATCACTCGAATTTACCGATATTAACAATAATATCGGCTAACTTGGTTGATTTATCACCATCAAGATTGGGCGAATTGTTAAAGAACAGTGAAATCTTACTAGCCTTTCACGCTGTTTTTATTTATATTGTCGTCTGAAAAAACATATTTTTGGGAGTAAAATAATTATGTACAAACAAGATGTAACCATTACTGCATCGAATGGCCTTCATACTCGCCCTGCTGCGCAATTTGTAAAAGAAGCAAAAAACTTTAATGCTGAAATTACTGTCACATCAAACGGAAAAAGTGCTAGCGCTAAAAGCTTATTCAAATTACAAACATTAGGCTTAACTCAAGGCACAACTATTACTATTTCAGCCGAAGGTGAAGATGAAAAAGAAGCAGTAACTCATCTAGTAAAATTAATTCCTGAATTGGAATAATACTCCCAATTATTATTGAACGGTTTTAATATTGAATAAGGATTAAATATTATGGTATCAGGTATACTTGTTTCCCCAGGTATCGCTTTTGCAAAAGCGCTATTATTAAAAGAAGAACCTATTGTAATTAATAATAGGCAAATTCTTGATAACAAAATTGATGCTGAAATCGAACGCTTTAAAGAAGCTCGTCAAAAATCAAGCGAACAATTAAATGCTATCATGGAGAGAGCAAAAACTACATTAGGTGAAGATAAAGCTGCTATTTTTGAAGGTCACATAATGCTTCTTGAAGATGAAGATCTTGAACAAGAAGTTATCTCTCGTATCCAAAGTAAACACTCAAGTGCTGATGCTGCCGTTCAATCTGTATTTGAAACGCAAGCAAAAGAGTTAGAAAACTTAGATGACGAATATTTAAAAGAACGTGCTGCAGATATCCGTGATATTGGCAAACGTCTATTGAAAAACATTCTAGGTATTGAAATTGTTGATCTAAGTGCTATTAGCCAACCTTGTATCCTAGTTGCAACTGATTTAACACCATCAGAAACTGCACAATTAAATTTAGATATGGTATTAGGCTTTATCACTGATGCAGGTGGCCGTACGTCACATACCTCAATCATGGCTCGTTCATTAGAAATTCCAGCTATCGTTGGTACCTCTAATGCAACCCAAGCAATCAAACAAGGTGATTTTGTTATTTTAGATGCTATCAACAACGCTATCTATATTAATCCTGATCACACTACTGAAGAAAAATTAAAACAAGTCCAAGCAAAATATATTGCTGACAAAGAAGAATTAGCAAAATTAAAAGATTTACCAGCGGTAACTCTTGATGGTCATCAAGTGGAAATTTGTGCCAATATCGGTACAGTTCGTGATATTGCTGGTGCCGATCGTAATGGTTATGAAGGTGTTGGTCTTTATCGCACTGAATTCTTATTTATGGATCGTGATGCGTATCCTAATGAAGAAGAACAATTCAAAGCATATAAAGAAGTAGCCGAATCAACGAATGGTTTATCAATTATCGTTCGTACCATGGATATTGGTGGTGACAAAGATGTACCTTATATGCATTTACCAAAAGAAGAAAATCCATTCTTAGGTTGGCGTGCAATTCGTATCTGTTTAGATCGTAAAGAGATATTACATGCACAATTACGCGCAATTCTACGTGCTTCAGCCTTTGGTAAATTACGTATCATGTTCCCAATGATTATTTCAGTTGAAGAAATTCGTATCTTAAAATCTGAAATCAATATTCTTAAAGAACAATTAACCGCCGAAGGTAAAGCGTTTGATAAAGAAATCGAAATTGGAGTTATGATTGAAACCCCTGCAGCAGCAGTTATTGCTCGTCACTTAGCTAAAGAAGTTGACTTCTTCAGTATTGGTACTAACGATTTAACCCAATATACACTTGCTGTTGACCGTGGTAATGAGCTTATCTCACATCTTTATAATCCGTTTTCACCATCAGTGTTAACATTAATTAAAAATGTCATTGATGCTTCTCATAAAGAAGGCAAATGGACAGGAATGTGTGGTGAACTTGCTGGTGATGAAAGAGCAACTATCCTATTATTAGGTATGGGACTTGATGAGTTTAGTATGAGTGCTGTATCAATTCCTAAAATCAAAAAATTAATTCGTAATACCAATTACGAAGAAGCGAAAAAATTTGCTGAAACTGCACTAGAAAAAGCAACCGCTAAAGAAATAACTGATTTAATTGAAAAATATACTGCTGAAAAGCAAATTTGTTAGGAGGCCATAATGGGTCTATTTGATAAAATAAAACAGTTTGTCTCTGACGATAACAAAAATAGCATTGAAATTATTGCACCTCTTAGTGGAGAGATCGTTAAAATCGAAGATGTGCCTGATGTTGTTTTTGCTGAAAAAATCGTTGGTGATGGCGTTGCAATTAAACCATCTGGCAACAAAATTGTCGCACCATTAAATGGTAAAATTGGCAAAATTTTTGAAACTAATCATGCTTTTGCGATTGAGTCAGATGAAGGTATTGAACTTTTTGTTCATTTTGGTATAGATACCGTTGAACTAAAAGGTGAAGGTTTTACTCGTGTTGCTGAAGAAGGACAACAAGTTAAAATTGGTGATACTATCATTGAAATTGATCTACCGTTACTTGAAAGTAAAGCTAAATCAGTTTTAACTCCTGTTGTAATTTCAAATATGGAAACAGTAGTTGAACTAACCAAACTAACTGGTTCTGTTGAAGCAGGTAAAACGCCAATTATGCGTATTAAAAAATAATCATCTATAAAAACCTTCAGTTAAAACTGAAGGTTTTTTATCTATTGTTAAACTCGCTCTAACGCCATTTCTTGTATTGATTGATTAAGTTGTTAGTTGAATCATCATGAGAACTCACAGGTTTATCATCGGCTAATTCAGGTAAAATACGACCAGCTAGCTGTTTACCTAGTTCAACACCCCATTGATCAAAACTAAAGATGTTAAGAATAACACCTTGTGTGAAGATTTTGTGTTCATACATAGCAACTAATGCACCTAATGCATAAGGTGTGATTTTTTTGACTAAAATAGAGTTGGTTGGCTTATTACCGGCAAAAACTTTAAAAGGAATAATAGATTTAACTTCATCAAGGCTTTTACCAGCCGCAAGGAATTCTTGTTCTACCTGTTGCTCAGTTTTACCAAAAGCTAAAGCTTCAGTTTGTGCAAAGAAATTTGAAAGTAATTTAGGATGATGATCTCCAACCGGATTATGGCTAATTGCTGGTGCAATAAAATCACAAGGAATCAGTTTAGTACCTTGATGAATCAATTGATAGAAGGCATGTTGGCCATTAGTACCAGGTTCACCCCAAATAATAGGTCCTGTAGTATAAGTCGTTTTATTACCATTACGATCAACGCTTTTACCATTTGATTCCATATTACCTTGTTGGAAATAAGCAGCAAAACGATGCATATATTGATCATAAGGTAAAATTGCTTCAGTTTCTGCGCCACAGAAGTTATTGTACCAAAGACCAATTAACGCAAGTAATGTTGGAATATTTTTTTCAATTGGTGCGCTTTGGAAATGTTTATCCATTGCATGGCCACCAGCTAAAAACTGTTTAAAGTTTTCGTAACCAATAGAAAGAACGATTGATAAACCAATTGCCGACCAAGACGAATAGCGACCACCAACCCAATCCCAAAATTCAAACATATTAGCAGTATCAATACCAAACTTTTCAACTTCTTTAGTATTAGTTGATAATGCAACAAAATGCAGTGCTACTGCTTTATCATCTTTAGCTGCATCAAGTAACCATTGACGGGCAGTTTGAGCATTAGTCATCGTTTCTTGAGTTGTAAACGTTTTTGAGGCAACTAAAAAGAGTGTTGTTTCTGGATTAAGATCTTTTAACGCTTCTACAATATGAGTGCCATCAACATTAGATACAAAATGCATCGTTAAATGGTTTTTATAAGGTCGAAGAGCTTCAGTAATCATGTGAGGTCCTAAATCTGAACCACCAATGCCGATATTAACAACATCGGTGATAGCCTTGCCGGTATAACCTTTCCATTCACCGCTAATCACTTTTTTACTAAAGGACTCCATCTTAGCAAGCACTGCATTGACATCATCCATAACATTTTTGCCATCAACATAAATTGGAGTATTAGATACATTACGAAGTGCAACGTGTAACACGGCTCGATCTTCTGTGCGATTAATTTTTTCACCACTATACATCGCTTTAATTGCGCCACCTAAATCACACTCATCCACAAGCTGATAAAGAATTTCTAATGTTTCTTGCGTTAAACGGTTTTTTGAAAGATCAACCAAAAACTCATCCTCAAACGGAATACTCAGTTTTTCGACGCGCTTAGGCTCGTCTTTTAATATTTCGGCTATAGTTTTATTATGATGTTTTTGATAACTGGCTTGAAGGGATTTCCAAGAAGATGTAGAGGTTGGATCTATTGATTTTAACATAGCTCATTCCTTAAATAATATAGCATTGTCACTCATAATATAACTATGCCTAACATGATGCAAGATAAGGATTTATCGATTTAAATTCACAAAGCGAGAAAAATAATAAAAGTTATTTTCTTTTCCTTATCAAATAACTTGAATATAATGTTGAAGATAAGACACTTAATACACTAAACCGTTCATAATATGTTTTTCTAAACAATTAGTATCAATAAAATAAATATATTTCTTACATTATTATATTAGGATATTTCATGCCCAATATTCAAACACTGGTACCAGCATTAGATAAAATTGTCCGTATTTGTGATTATTTAGATAACCACAGAGGGGCTACTTTTAGTCAAATATTTCAAGATCTCAATTTACCTAAAAGCAGTACATCAACACTATTAAATGCCTTAGTCATGCATGGTATTTTGCGACAAGATCAAAATAAGTATTATCTTGGGTTAAAATTGCATGAATGGGGAGATAAATCTCTAGAACAGTTTGATATCACTAAAATAGCCGAACCTTTAATGATTAAACTGCGAGATAAAACCAATTTGACCTGCCATTTAGGTGTTCTTGATGGTCTTTATTCTGTTTATATTGCTAAAATTGAAAATGATCAGGCTATTGGTATTCGCACTTGGATTGGTAAAAAATTGCCTTTGCATAGCTCTGGTATTGGCAAAGCATTAATAGCTTGGTTACCAGAAGAAAAAATTGATCAACTTATTCCCGAAGATAAATTAATCAAATATACCGACACAACAATAACCAGCAAGAAACAGTTAAAAAAAGAGCTTGCTAAAATTAGGTCTCAAGGTTGGGCTTATGATAATCAGGAAGATGTTCAAGGTGTTCATTGTATTGCTGCACCAATCTTCAATAAAAATAACGAACCCATCGCAGCTATCAGTATTTCGGGTGTTCTTTTTCAACTACCTGTGGATAAAATCGATAAATACTCACAATTAGTACGTGATGCATGCCAACAATTGACAGATAAGTTTTAATAATATTGAATCATTATGATTCAATATTATTTTGACTCATTGGATAAATTAACTGCTACGCTATTTTCTTAAATAACTCAATCAGTTTTTGTTTATCAAAAAATACTGGATTTGCTCCGGCACAAGCATCTTTCATCGAATTTTCAGCCAATAATTCAAAATCTGGATTATCAACACCAATTTCTTTTAAAGATTTAGGGATACCTACCTCTTGTGCCAAATCTTTAATTCGTTTTATCACATAATCAACACACTCTTGATCCGTTTTATTTTTAGTATCTAATCCGATTGTTTCTGCGATAACTCTAAATTTTTCTGGCGCATGTTTAGCATTTTCTTCTTCAACTACCGATAATAACATTGCATTACATACCCCATGAGGTAAATCATAAAGACCACCAAGTTGATGAGCCATCGCATGCACATTACCTAAACCAGCATTACTAAAAGCAATACCGTTTAAAAAGCAGGCATAACTCATTTGTTCTCTGGCTTCGATATCGTTACCATTTTTAACCGCTCGAGCTAAATACTTAAAAGTTTGACCAATCGCATATAATGCGGTTGAATCAGTAACATCCATCGCTCCTTTAGCAACTACAGCTTCAATAGCATGAGTTAATGCATCCATACCTGTTGCCGCAGTTAAATTGGCTGGTTTAGAAATCATTAAATCGGGATCACTAACTGTTATTGACGCCAATGTATTTGGATCCACCATAATCATTTTGACATGTCTACTTTCATCAGTAATCACGTAATTGATGGTAACTTCGGCAGAGGTACCAGCAGTTGTTGCTATTGCCACAATCGGTAAACATTTATGTTTACTTTTATGCATCCCTTCATAATCAGTAATTTTACCACCATTCGTCGCCAACACAGCAACGGCTTTACCACAATCTTGTGGCGACCCACCACCAATTGAGACAATAAAATCACATTTAGATTCTTGACATAATTTTAGTGCATTTTCAACATTGGTAACGGTTGGATTTGGTTTTACATCGTAAAAAATAACCGATTCAATCCCCTCTTTTGCCAATATATCTACTACTCTATCTACAGTACCATTACCCACTAAAAACTTATCACTAACAACGAATGCTTTTCGGCAATTTAGTTTTTTAACCGGTACACCTAATTCAGATAAACATCCTTTACCCAATAGATTAACCGGTGGAATGTAATAAATCATATTTACCTCTTAATTAATAACATTAAAAAATTCCCACAAAAAGAACTGTATTTCATTATACGGAAAAAACCAATTACAAAAAAAATTATTTTTGACAATGAGAGGATGATCACAAAATTAATTTTCTTTTGAATTAATACATTGCAATTCTAGATTTTTTTACCAATAATCTGTTCCAATGTAAGAAACAATGTTCTACATCATGAACAAGGAGAAAAAATGAATTTAGAAAAATTTAAAGGTATATTCCCTCCAGTCCCTACTATCGTTAATAAAAAAGGGGAACTAGATAAAAAAGGAATGGGCAAATTATTAGATCATCTCATCGATAACGAAGCTGATGGTGTTTTAATTCTAGGTAGTGGTGGTGAGTTCTGCCATATGCCACCTAAGTTGCGATATGAAGTTGCTGAATTTGCGGTAAAACATATCAATAAACGCATTCCGGTGATGATTGGAATATCCAGTCCAAGTACCGCAGAAACAATTCAATATGGAAAACATGCAGCTCAAATCGGTGCTGATGCAGTTTTAGTTGTTAACCCTTATTATGCTTTATTAAACAGTGATGCAATTTATAACCATTATAAAACTGTCGCTGAAAATCTTGATATACCAGTACTACTTTACAATTTCCCGGCATTAACCGGCCAAGATATTGGTATTGATGTTATTACTCAATTAGCCAAGGATCAACCAAATATTATTGGTTTGAAAGACACCATTGATAATATCAGCCATACCCGAGAAGTTATCAACAGAGTTCACGCCTTCCGTCCAGATTTTATTATCTTCAGTGGATTTGATGAATATATGTTAGACACTCTTATTCTTGGTGGTCATGGTGGCATTCCAGCAACATTTAATTTTGCCCCAAAAATTACTAAAGGAATTTATAAAGCTTTTGTTAAAAAAGATTATGAAAAAGCATTTAAATTACAACGTCAATTAGCAAAATTAATGCCTGTCTATGCAATTGAATCTCCATTCTTTGGCGTAATCAAACAAGCAATAAAACTGTCCGGTGTCGATATTTCAACAGAAGTTTTAGCTCCAGTAATGCCATTAACTTCCGATAAAAAGAAAGTTCTAAAAAAATTATTATCCGATTCAAAAATTTTATAAAAATTTATTACTAATTAGTTTTAGGAGCAAATTATGAGCGAAGTATCTAAAGTAATCATACTTCATCCCAATGATGATGTTGCCATAGCTCGTTTTCCTGTATCCAAAGGATACATCATTCAAGAAGCTAATGTTTCTGTACTTTCCGATATAAAAGAAGGACATAAAATAGCGCTTCACAATATCGAAAAAGATCAACCAATTAAACGTTATAATCAAATTATAGGTTATGCAATTTGTGATATTCAAGCTGGAGAACATATCCATTTACATAATCTAAAAATGGGTGATTATGGGCACGAATATGACTTTTGTGCAGATAAACAAGAAACACCAATGGCTAGTGAAAAAAGGACTTTCATGGGCTATAAGCGTAAAAACGGCCAAATAGCAACCCGTAACTATATTGGCATACTAACATCCGTCAACTGTAGTGCAACAGTTGCACGTCGCCTTGAAGATCACTTTAAAGCTAAAGGATTAGCTGATTATCCCAATATAGATGGAATCGTAGCCCTACCTCAAAGTTTTGGTTGTGCCATGGATATGAAAGGTGATTTGATGAAGATGATGCAACGCACAATGAGCGGTTATGCAAATCATCCTAACTTTGCCGGTATTCTAATAATTGGCCTTGGTTGTGAATCAAATCAAATCAAAGATCTTATTCAAGTGAAAGGTTTAAATGAAGGTCCTATGCTACAACATATGACTATTCAAGAAACAGGTGGATCACAAAAAACTTTCGATAAGGGCGTAACTATTATTGAAAGCATGTTAAATGAAGCAAATCAATACACAAGAGAAGAAGTACCTGCATCAGAATTAGTTTTAGCACTTGAATGTGGTGGTTCTGATAGTTACTCAGGCATTTCTGCTAACCCTGCACTTGGCGTAGCTGTTGATTTACTCGTACAGCAAGGAGGTACAGCAATACTCGCCGAAACCCCTGAAATTTATGGTGCTGAATATATACTTACTCGCCGAGCAACTTCCAAAGAAGTAGGTGAAAAACTAATTAATCGAATTTTATGGTGGGAGGATTATGCCAAAAGATGTCACGCAGAATTAAATAATAATCCATCCGCAGGCAATAAAGAAGGAGGATTAACGACCATTCTTGAAAAATCACTTGGTGCGATTTGTAAAGCAGGAAGTACTAATCTTATTGATGTATATGAATATGCAGAACCAGTAACCGCAAAAGGATTGGTATTTATGGATACCCCTGGATATGACGCATTTGCATGTACAGGCCAAATTGCTGGTGGAGCCAATATTATGTGTTTTACAACAGGAAGGGGATCTGCATATGGTTCAAAACCAACCCCATGCATAAAAATCGCATCCAATAATTTTCTATGGCGTCGCCAAGAGGAAGATATGGATATTAATTGTGGTGATGTAGCTGATGGACAAGAAACATTAGAGCAAGCAGGTAAGCGAATATTTGAAACAATCTTAGCTGTTGCTTCTGGTGAAAAGACTAAAAGTGAAAAATTTGGATACGGCTCACTTGAATTCGTCCCATGGCAGCCCGGTGCAATTATGTAATATTTTGTTTTAAATCTTAATTATATTACAAATAAGGAGAAAACTATGTCATTTGTTGATGAATTACTTAATGATGTAAAAATACCTAGGATGGTAAGAGTTAAGCAACACTTTGAGTCACCCGATGAAATTCAAGATATTGATGCTAAAGTTCACGCTGAATTTTCGAAGCCAGAAATCAAAAATTTAATAAAAAAAGACATGTCCATTGCAGTTGGTCTCGGTAGTAGAGGTATTGCCAAAATACACTTAATTGCAAGAGCGGTGATTAATGAGTTAAAAGCTCTAGGCGCTAACCCTTATGGTGTTCCAGCTATGGGTAGTCATGGAGGAGCTACTGCTGAAGGACAAATTCATGTTCTAGAAAAATTAGGTATGACAGAAGAATTTTTAGGATGTGAAATTCGCTCTTCAATGGAAACAATAAAAGTTGGACAGTTACCTAATGGGCTTGAAGTATTAATGGATAAAAATGCCATGCAAGCTGATGGTATTATTTGTATTAATCGCATAAAAGCACATAACGCATTTACTGCACCCATTGAAAGTGGAATTATAAAAATGCTTTCAATTGGTTTTGCTAAACAAAAAGGTGCGGATTCTTGCCATACTTATGGATTTGGTTGTATGGCAAATAATATTGTCGAGATGGCAAAAGTTAAAATAGCCAATACACCTTTCTTATTCGGAATCGGAACAATTGAAAACGCCTATGATCAAGTCGTTGATATCGAAGCTATTCCTGCCAATAAACTTGAAGAACGTGAAAAAATATTGTTATCAAAATCTAAAAGCTATTTCCCGAAAGTGATGTTTGATAATGTCGATGTTTGTATTGTTGATCTAATGGGAAAAATTTATTCTGGTGGAGGCATGGATTGTCATGTAACCGGCAGAGCTTGTACACCATTTATGCAACCGATTGCCACAATCCGTCCTGACCGAATAGTGGTTTTAGATCTACATGAAAAAAGTGGCGGAAATGCTACCGGAATGGGATTTGCGGATTTTTCAACTCAACGTTTGTTAGATAAAGTAGATTTTCCTGAAACTTATCCAAATGTATTAACCTCTCGATTAAGCCAAGACGGCTATGTACCAGTAATATTAGCTAATGATAAACAAGCCATGCAAGCAGCTATTAAGACATGCATTATTTTAGATGGACGAAAAGAAGCACGCATTATCAGAATAGCTAATACATTACATATTGATGAGTTTTATATTTCAGAAAATATGCTTGAAGATGCAAAGTCAAATCCACAAATCGAGATTCTAACTAAACCTGAATACATATCTTTCGATGACAATAACAATGTAACTGATATAGGTATTGGCATGTAAATATGTGATTAATAATAGCTAAGAATTATTAAAAATTTAAATTATAGTCTTCAATTGAAGGCTAGGGAGTTCTCTATGAGTAATATTAACTTATTATCGGTAATAAAAAAAACAAAAATTCGATTAATTCCATTTATGTTAATACTTTATGTTTTAGCATTTTTAGATCGTTCAAATATTGGTTTTGCCAAAGAAAGTTACCAAATTGACATTGGATTAAGTAATGAAGCTTATGCATTAGGAGCAGGATTATTTTTTGTAGTATATGCATTTTTAGGTGCACCAGCAAACTTATGTCTAAAGAAATTTGGTGCCAGAAATTGGATTGGTGTAACTACATTGGCTTGGGGTGTTTTATCAGCAGGAATGGGATTTGCTGATTCAGAAGTTAAATTCTTAACAATCAGGATATTACTTGGTATTACTGAAGCTGGGTTCTTTCCTGGTATGATCTATTTAACATCACAATGGTTCCCTCAAGCAAATCGTGCTGCCGTGATGGGCTTATTTTATATGGGTGCACCATTAGCTATGGCATTCGGTTCACCACTTTCTGGTGCTCTTTTAGAACTTCATGGATTTTTAAACCATCCGGGATGGTTTTGGATGTTTATAATTGAAGGTGCACTTGCAATTATTGCAGGTATTTGGACATTTTTCTATTTGGATGATACACCTGAAACAGCAAGATTCTTATCTGCAGAAGAAAAACAATTGCTGGCAAATCAAATGCAATCAGAAGAAAACAACAAAAAAGCAGCTTCAGCTAAACTTATGGATGCCTTAAAAAATCCAAGAATATGGCACTTTGCTATTATTTATGGCTGCATTCAATGTGGTGTATATGGTCTTATCTTCTTTTTACCAAGTCAAGTTGCTAGCATTATGGGAAGTAAAGTTAACTTCATGACATCTTTAGTTACAACATTACCATGGTTATGCGCATTATTAGGTACATTTTTTATACCTAGATATTCAGATAAAGTTCAAGAAAGACGTAATACCTGTGCAACAACATTATTAGTCGGTGGACTGGCATTGGGATTATCGGCTTATGTTGGAGCTGTACCTGCTATTATTGCGCTATGTATCGCGGGTACTGCTTATTTCGCCTGCCAACCTATTTTCTGGATTATGCCTTCATCAATTTTAACTGGTAATGCTCTAGCTGCAGGTATTGGTTTTGTTAATATGTTTGGTGCATTATTTAGTTTTGGCGCACCTATTTTAAGGCAACATTCTGAAAATATCGTCGGTACTCCTGCTGCCGGTTTATTATCAATTGGCATTGTGGTAGTAATTGGTTCTATCCTTATTTTTGTGCTACCAAAAAATGTGGGTACAAATGATTAGGTTATAACAGAAAAATAACCAATAAATTAAGTAATATACAGATTAAATAACTAGTATAACGAATACAATGTATTTAGAATAAATTTTAAGTACATTGTATTTTAGGAAAATTTTGAAAGGTTAAATAATGCATATTCATCTGGACATAGTTGGAGGAATAGCAGGAGATATGTTCTGTTCAGCAATGCTAGATGCATTTCCTGAACTAGAATCCCCATTACGGGCATTTTTATCTCCTTTAGCTATTTTTAGATCATATCAATTAGAAATCAAAACAACACGACAAAAAGAGATTGTAGGTAAACAGTTTGTTGTTTTAAAAAATAATCAGGCAATTGATGATTCTCAACATCTGATATTAAAACCTTTAAAAACACAAGCTCACTTTGTAGCTAAAAATACACAAACAAATAATCATGAACACTATGCATGGCAAGATATATTAGTGAAGTTAAATCAAATTAAAGCACATGATAAAACTTACCAATGTGCAAAAGAGATTTATATGATTCTTGCTCAAGCTGAGAGCGAAATACACGGCATTGATTTACAAAATATAGCTCTACATGAAGTAGGTGCCGACGATGCCATAATCGATATAATTACAGCTGCATTTCTAATCACCCATAGTAATGTATCAAGTTGGTCTTGTTCTGCACTACCTTGGGGACAAGGTTCGATAAAATGTGCACATGGAACCTTACCCGTTCCGGCGCCAGCTATATTAAAGATACTAACAAATTTTCAATGGATTCATGATGATGAAATTGGTGAACGCATCACTCCAACAGGAGCTGCTATTCTTGCTTGGCTAATGAAGCACAATTCAAGCTTCTTAAATGGTTCATTTGTTAAAAGTGGTTATGGTTGCGGACAGCGAACTTTTAAACAAAAACCAAATATTTTAAGAGCCAATGTTTTTACAACACAATCACAAGCTAATTTAGAACAAGATAGTATTTTTATTATTCAATGTGATATTGATGATATGACATCTGAAAGCCTTGCAATAGCAGAAGATAAATTAAGAATATTATCTGGTGTTATTGATTTAGTTAGTCTACAAATAAAAGGCAAGAAAGGACGTTGGATGAACCGAATAGAGATATTATGTTTATCAGAACAATTGACCAATATCTGCCATCAATTATTTACAGAAACCAGTACATTAGGTGTTAGATATTGGCCGATTAATCGTTTCAAACTTTCAAGAGAGCATATCACGTTAAATATAGACCAACAACAATGGCCAGTGAAAGTCGCTACTCGCCCTAATCATAATTACACAGCGAAATTAGAATCTGACAAATTAAAATTAATAGGTAAATCATATGCTGAATGCCAAATAATCAAATATAAAATTGAGCAAACAGCCTTAAAAAATCTTAGTCAAAAATTAAATGATCATGAAAAGGATATCAAATCATGACAACTTTAGATATTGAATCAACCGTTTTATCACTAACAAAGTGGTTTCAAACAATCAAAACATGCACAATTGCGACAAGTGGTGGCATTGATAGTATGTTACTCGCTTATATAGCCAATAAAACTATAGGAAAAGAAGCTCTAATTGCTCATTCAACGTCGGTTTCTGTTCCTATTTTAGATGCTAATCGTATCCGAGAATATGCCAACAAATATTATTGGCATGTAGAATTTATTGATGCTGGAGAGTTAAATAATGAATCTTATAGAAATAATCCCGTCAATCGTTGTTATTATTGTAAAAGCTGTCTATTTGAAAAATTGAAAAAACTAAACCATGGAGCTTTGATAACCGGAACAAATCTAGATGATTTAGGTGATTATCGACCAGGACTAATAGCAGCAAAAGAACAAAATGTAAGACAACCCTATGTTGAACTAAACATTGATAAAGCAATGATAAGGAAAATAGCTAATTATTTTCAACTTCATGATTTAAAAGATATTCCTGCATCACCTTGTTTATCTAGTCGCATTGAAACAGGTGTTAAAATTGATATTAATCATCTACAAACAATTGATAAAATAGAAAATATTATTCGTTTAGAATTAAAAGTATCTTTGGTTAGATTTAGGATACGCAATGATAAAGTCGTACTTGAATTAGAACCTCATATTGTTGAACAGTTAACAAATTCTCAAAGAGATCTCATTATCAATAAAATAAAAATTATCATTACTCCACTAGCTATTCCACATGATATCCAGATATCAACTTATGAAAAAGGAAGTGCGTTTATTGGCGTTAAAAATAATTGATTATATTTCAAAGGAGCAATAAAAATGAAATCCTCTGATATTATTATGGATTTTGAACGGAGCCAAAGATGTGGTATTTCAGAAGCCGTGTTTAGCCAATATAAAACAGTTACACAACTTGAAAAGATCTTATCTATTGCTGAACAAAACCAAACATCACTACTATTCACTCATTTATCTTATGAAAAATATAATAATTTAAATAACTATTGGCAAAAACAAATCAAGTATCATGAAATTAGTCAATGCGCTATATTTGCTAAACGAGAATCAGTCAATGAAAAAGAACAAACTCATATAGCTATTGTCTCTGCTGGCTCGTCTGATGCTTCAGTGTGTGAAGAAACACTAATTACCTTAAATTACCATGGCATAAAAGCAGATTTATATCAGGATATAGGTGTTGCAGGATTATGGCGTCTACAACAACAACTTCCTAACTTACAAAAATACAGCATTATTATTGCTATTGCAGGTATGGAAGCGGCATTACCTACTGTTTTAGCTGGCCTTATTGATACTCCTATTATTGCTGTACCTACATCCGTTGGCTATGGCGTAGCTACTGGAGGTCATGTTGCTCTCAATGCCTGCTTATCAAGTTGCACAGGAGGAATCATGACAATGAATATTGATAATGGTTATGGGGCTGCCTGTGCTGCAATAAAAATTTATAAAAAAATAATTAAAAATGTAAAATAAAAAGCGAGAAGAATAAGTGATATCAGCAAATAATATTGATGATAATATTTTGAGAGATCTTATCATATATTGGGCAAGTCGAGCAAAAGAGTACAGCCAAACTAATCAAGATGAACTGGCTACTGAAAAAAAAATTATCTGGCAAGAGTTAATTTTGCGTCATGCTCCGCAAAAAGAGAAATTACGCGTATTGGATATAGGTACTGGTCCCGGTTTTTTAGCTATCACGTTAGCGTTAGCCGGACATGAAGTAACTGCAGTAGATGCTACTGAAGAAATGATAAATCAAGCAAAAAACAATGCAATACAATACCAAGTAAAGGTTAATTTTGTTTTATCAGATGTTCATTGCTTACCATTCGAAGACAATAGTTTTGATTTAATTATATTGCGTAATGTAACGTGGAATTTGAGTAATCCAACTTTAGCATATCAAGAATGGTTTAGAGTATTAAATACTAAAGGTAAATTACTTAATTTTGATGCCAATTGGTATCTATTTCTTTTTAATAAAAATCTTTATTCACAATATATGCAAGATAGACAAAATACCATGGAATATGGCATTGAAGATCATTATCGACAAACCGATACACAAGAAATGGAACGAATCGCCAAATTACTACCATTAAGTAAGGAAATTAGACCTGAATGGGATAAGAAGATTTTACAATCAATTGGTTATAAAAATATTTGTATTGAAAACGATATATCAAAAGTTGTTTGGGATGAAATTGAACAAATTAATTACCATTCAACGCCAATGTTCTTAATAGTAGCCGAAAAGGAATAAAATAGTTTTCCCATAAAATCTAGTAATTACTAAATTTGACCAAGAAAAATGGTCAAATTTAGATTAATTATTTATATTACAACTTAAAATAACTGATATATATAATTTTTAATCATCAATCGTCAAATTACGAGTCGTTAAATCAAACGGTGTTAATTGATAAACGTAATAGTTGAGCCAATTACTAAATAGTAAATAGGCATGACTTCGCCATGTCGCTTTTGGTGTTAAATCGGGATTATTTTCTGGGAAGTAATTATAAGGGATCTCAGGGTTAATGCCGGCTTTTAAGTCACGAGAATATTCATTAGCCAAAGTAAATGAGTCATATTCAGGATGACCGGTCACAAACGCCATTCGTTTATCGGCGGTTGCCATTAAGTATGGCCCAGTGATTTCTGACTCAGCTAAGATATTTAAATCGGTATAGTTTTTAATTTTATCAATTGGAAAATCAGCATTACGCGAATGTGGTGCTAGAAACGTATCGTCAAAACCTCGGGTTAAAATCGCATTTGGTTGCAAGATTTGGTGTTGATAAACGCCGGATAACTTTTGTGAACGAGTGAATTTAGGTAAATCATATAAAACATTTAATGCCGCTTGCACTCCCCAACAAACAAACATGGTTGAGGTTACATGATCTTTCGCCCAAGTAATAATTTCAGCTAACTTAGGCCAATACAAAACATCTGAAAAAGCGACTTTACCTAATGGCGCTCCAGTAATAATAAGTCCATCAAAATTCTGTTCACGAATATCATCAAAATCACAATAAAAGCTATTCAAATGTTCTATTGGCGTATTTTTGGATTCACGCTGATCTATTCTTAATAACTGAATATTCACCTGTAAAGATGAGTTAGAAAGTAAACGCAAAAATTGATTTTCAGTCTCTATTTTTTTCGGCATCAAATTTAAGAAAAGAAGCTTAAGTGGGCGAATTTCTTGAGTATTAGCACGCGTTGAAGTCATTACAAATACATTTTCATTACGAAGAACATCAACTGCCGGTAATGAATCAGGAATACATATAGGCATAACAAAAGCTCCTAACAATAATAAATTATCTTCTATAACATTGAAAAACGGACGTCTAGAAATCTATATAGCTAAATATAGAGCGTTTTAAAAAATTTGTCGAGTATTTATTGGAAAATAAATAGAATATTTTAAACAAAATCAGAATAATAACTAAGTTATTTGGTTTATTCTGCTGCAAAATAAAACTAAAAAGCTCGAGTATCTGTCCGCCAAGTATCGGCTGTTAGTGCTTCACCAAAATAACTATTGATAAGCTTTTGAGTAATGTCACTTAGTGGCGAAGCTAAAACTTCGGCAGTATTACCATATTCGACCACTTCACCATTATGCATAACAATAATTTGGTCACTAATATGTTTCATCATACCGATATCTTGTGTGACATAAACATAAGATATCTGTTGCTCTTCTTGTAATGACAACATTAAATTAACAATTTGTGAACGCATTGAAATATCTAATGCAGCTAAAGCTTCATCAAGAATTATCACTTTAGGCTTTAAAATTAGAGCTCTAGCTAAAGCGACTCGTTGTTTTTGGCCTGCAGCCATCACTGACGGATAATAAGAGGCATGTTCCGGCAGTAAACCAACTTGTTTTAAAACATCATTGATTAATTTTTCCCGTTCATGACTGCTATAATTGGCATTGCGTTTAAGAGGAATTTCCAGTAATTGACCAATACGAAGCCGTGGATCAAATGAACTTTCAACATGTTGGAATATCATTCGAATCAGTTGAGAACGATGGCCAAAATCGCCATATTCTACTTTGTTACCATCAATCCAAATATCGCCACTATCTGGTTTAATCATACCAACCAGCATTTTAGCTAATGTCGATTTTCCGGAACCATTTTGTCCAATTATGGCTAACGTTTTCCCTTCATTTAGCGAAAACGACAAGGGTTTAACGGCATCAATTTGTAAATGACCAAAGAGTCCTTTAGGGATTTTAAATCGCTTTGATAAATTTCGGACTTTTAATATTGGGTTCATTAACTATTCCTATATCTCAAACTACTCATCAGTATTTAATGGAAAATGACAGGCTACCGAATGATCTTTGATTGGGATAAGTTCTGGTGCTTGTATACATTTTTTTTGTGCATAAGGACAACGAGGCCCCAATCGACAACCAATGGGTAAATGTTCCAATGATGGAATAACGCCAGGTAAGGTATTTAAAGGGCTTTTATGAGGCATCGCTTTACCAAAATCAGGAATAGCATAAATCAATGCCTGAGTATAAGGGTGATAAGGTGATTTAATCAAATCTTCACTATCAGCAACCTCAACAGTTTGTCCGCAATATAGGACATTGATACGATCAGTCCAGCGAGTAACCATTTGCAAATCATGGCTAATCAATAAAATAGTTGTCCCCATATTTTGATTCATACTCGCAAGCAAACGAAATATTTGCGCTTCGGTTGTCGCTTCCATGGCATTGGTTGGTTCATCGGCAATAAGTAATTTAGGTTGATTAGCTAATGCTATAGCGATCATCACTTTTTGACATTCGCCTTCCGTTAATTCAAATGGGTATGATTTAAGTATTTCTTTATGATCTTTAATCCCAACACGATGTAGTAACTCAATCGCACGATGCTTACGCCAAAATAGTCGTTGCCACCAATGTCCTTTAAATGTTCTTCGCGGAATAGCCTCAATTAACTGTTGGCCAATTTTCATAGATGGATCTAAACAAGATTGTGGCTCTTGGAATACCATGGATATATTATCACTAATCACTTTTCGTCGTTGTTTCGGTGTCAACTTCAATAAATCAACATCATTAAAATAGAAGCGATCAGCAGAAATCTTCCAATTATGATTAGTGACACCAAGTATCGCTTTAGCAATTAAACTTTTACCTGAACCTGATTCACCAACTAGACCTCGAATTTCACCTTCTGATAGTTTTAAATTGACGCGATCAATCGCCCGTAGCAGGCCATCAGGAGTAATAAACTCTATAGTTAAATTACGAATGTCTAATAGTGCCATGATTAATGCCCTACTCGCTGACCATATAACCCAAAATTGAATAAGTAAACCAAAATAATTGTAACAGAGACGGCGATTCCTGGAGCTAAAAAGGCCAATAAATTAACATCCATTATATCTTTCATCTTAAACATCATCATGCCTAAATCAGGTCGAGAAAAATCATTCGCAAAGCCTAAAAACGTAATGGTTGTGATAGCTAAAATAACCGAACCAAATAAAGACACTATCTCAGTCAAATAAACCGGTAGGATATTAGGTACAATATAATGATTTAAAATAGAAAATGAAGATAAACCATCAAGTCGATAAGCTGTGATGTAAGTTTTATTCCATTCTTTAATAACACGTTGATGGATATTATAAATAAATCTTGGTGCATAAGATAAACCAATAATCACTAAGATATTGGTAATATCATCTTCTAATAGCAAACTAATTACAATCACACCCAATAATGGTGGCACAACCATAAAGAATCTAAAGATAAATAAGATAAACGGTCGAATAAATGAAACAAAAAACATCAAATAATTAATCACACCACCAATGATAATGACATAAAAAACCGCTTTTAATGTCATTGAAATAGTTGACCGATAGCCGATCAATAAAAAATCGAAAATATCTTGTCCCTGAGCCGTTGTTCCTAATATATGATTGATATCACCAGTCGGCCACCAAGCGGGAGGCAAAGAAGCGACATATACTGGATTTAAATGAGCATGAAAAAACCATTTAGTCGATAATGCAATAAAAGCAATTGCTAAAATCCCATAAAAGCTGACAATCAGATATAAATTGCTATGAAGTCGATGAAAGCACGAATTTATTCGCTTACCTAACTGAATTATCCTAGACATAATGTTCCTTATGACGTAATGGATAAATAGCAATAGCCGTTATCTCACCTAATAAAGTTAATAAGCTAATTACTGTTCCACAAGCAAGGATTGCTATCGAAATAATAAAATAATTATGATTACGATAAGCCAACATAACCCATTGGCCAAGACCAACACGGTTAAACAAGATTTCAATCACCATCGTTGAAAATAATAGAGTCGTTGTATTATATGTCAATTGTGGGATTGTCGCCGGAATTGAATTTGGTAATAAATGTCGACGTAAAATCTTAAATGGTGAGCGCTCGCGTATAATTGCCATTTTAATATAGTTTTGCCTTGAGGTATTTTTAACATTTTCACTGACTAATTGAATAGTCATAATGCTTGGTTGAATCGCTAAAATGATTGTTGGCAAAAGTAAATAATGTAGTTGATCCAAAATTGCCGGTAATTTGTCTGTTCGCGATGAAAGGATAATATCTAATAAAGAACTTCCCGTTACTGATATTGATATATCGAAGTTCATTGATATTGGCAATGTTGATGAAAGATAAAACATCACTAATGCTGCTAACATAACAATCGGACAGGAATAAAAGATTAAACAACCTAATCGAATTGTGGTATTTAGCCAATTTATATTACTTAAACCAAGAAAAATTCCTAACGGAATACCAATAAATAACGCAACAAGTAACGCTAAAATACAAAGCTCAAATGTTGTTAATAACGTATCGAAAAAAGGAACGGTTTCACCAGATATTAACTTAAATTGACCTTGCAATAGTTGCTTAAAAAAAGCGCTATATGCATCAATAAAAGTTAAATCACTAAAAATAGATTGAGGAACAAAATAAACCAGACAAAAGCTGATCTGGGCAAGTACGCAGATAATAAATAAAAACGTCACTATTTTTTTTAAAATATAGATAATCATTGTTTATCTTTATCGCTTTTATGAGTTAAGAATAACGGTGACATTTGTCACCGTTATTTATCTATACACTACTCAGGTATAACCGGTTTACTTGCAGCTGCATAAGCGTGATCTTGTGCACTTAAGCCACCCGCGTTACCTTTACCTTCATAATGATAATCTAACTCTTCTCGAGTTTTTATCCCACTATTAGATTCTACATAATCTGGAGCAGGAGCCTTTGTCATCACTGATGAAGAATAACCAGCAGTCGTTTCTGTTGCAGGCATAGTGACGACTTCATCTGTCTGCGGTTTATTTTCTTGAACATCAATATCAGCTTGAGAGCTTGTTGCTGCTACTTTTGGTTGTTGTGGTTTTCGGTCACTAACAACCGCTTTTTCGGCACTATTAGTATTCACCTCATCTTTAATTACGATTGGTAATAAAAGTGAAGGAATGACTGGTACATCGTTATTTGGTTGTTCACTATTCACTTGACTATAATCAACCGCTACCCGACCTAATGCTAGCTCTAAAGACGCAGCAGCAAATGACAACGGCACTGGCGACTGTTTTAGTTCAGTATTTTTACCACGACGTTTGGTACGCGGTGTATTCATACGCAAATGTCGAGATGTGCGTCGTTGACGTTTTGGTTGTGATTCGCCAACAGCTTTATTTTCACCTGTTTCTGGAACAATAATTGGTAACAATAAAGAAGGGATCACAATACGCTCTTGTTCGTTCTGAACTGGCGCATCACTATTTTTGACCCGAACACTCTTAGTTAAGTTTCGTGGTTGTCTGCGTGGCTTAGCTTCTTTTTGTTTTGGTTGTGCAGTCTCATTAACTACTTTATCTGCCTTGATATTATTCGTTGTATTGGTGTTGCCATTGTTATTTTGTTTGCTACGACGATTATTACGTGTCGGCTCTTTAACTTCTTCAGTAGTTGTATTATTTGCTGCAGCTGCTGCATTATTGTTACGATTATTACGTTGACGTCGATTATTTGAACGTTGATTGTCTCGTCGTCTATTTTGCTGAGGCTTAACTTCAGGTTTTGGAGCCTCTTTTTCAGTAACAAATAGTTGGCGAATCTTTTTAAACAATCCACTAAATAAACCTGTTGATTTCTCAACTTTCTTCGGCTCAGCTTTTGCTTTTGGCGCTTTGCTTGCTTCTACTTTAGGGCCAGATAATACTGCTTCTTCTACTACCAATTCAGCAACTTGATCTTCTTCCTCTTCTTCAAGCTCACGAATCAACTTAGGTAAATTGTAGCTTAATACATCGGTCTCTTCACCACGACGTTTACGGATGACTTTATAAAGAGGTGTTTCCATCTCTTCATCACCAGCAATAACGATTTTAACATCTGGATGCATTCTTTCGATATTGGTAATGGCTCGACGTTTTTCATTAAGCAAATAACTTGCAATTGGTACCGGCACAATCACGTCAATCTGCACGGTATTATCTTTCATCGCTTCTTCTTGAATTAAACGAAGAATTGATAGTGATAATGAATTATTATCACGAACCGTACCTGTTCCTTGGCAACGAGGACAAATATGGTGAGTAGCTTCACGCAACGAAGGGCTTAAACGTTGGCGAGACATCTCAAGTAGACCAAAACGAGAAATACGTGTGGTTTGAATTCTTGCTCGGTCAGTTTTCATCGCCTCTTTCAAACGATTTTCGACTTCACGCTGATTACGGATTGGCGTCATATCGATAAAATCGATCACAATTAAACCACCTAAATCACGTAAGCGTAATTGACGAGCAATCTCTTCCGCTGCTTCAAGGTTAGTATTAAATGCAGTCTCTTCAATATCGCTACCACGGATAGATTTCGCTGAGTTGATATCAATAGCGGTTAATGCTTCGGTCGCATCAATAACAATAGAGCCACCAGATGGTAATCGAACTTCACGTTGGAATGCTGATTCAATCTGCCCCTCAATTTGGAAATGGTTAAATAATGGTACATCACCCTCATAAAGTTTTAAGCGACTCACATACTCAACTCGGCCTAAATCAGCTAATCGTTTTTTAGCAATTTCAAGCACTTTTGGATTATCAATGAGAATATCACCAACATCATCACGCAAGTAATCACGGAATGCGCGAGTAATAATATCGCTTTCTTTATGGATTAGACTTGGCGCTGGATGATTTTTAGATTCATTTTGAATCGCAGTCCAATAATTGACCAAAGCATTCAAATCCTGTTGCAACTCTTCTTGGCTTTTACCAACACCAGCGGTTCTAGCAATAACGCCCATACCTTTTGGCTTTTCCAACGCATCAATAATACGCTTGAGATCAGCACGCTCTTCACCTTCAATTCGACGAGAAACACCACCGGCTCTAGGATCATTTGGCATTAAAACTAAATAGCTACCAGCTAAACTAATATAAGTCGTTAAAGCGGCACCTTTTTTACCACGAATTTCTTTTTCTATTTGAATAAGAACTTCTTGGCCTTCTTGTAAATGTTTAATACTACGACGACCAGAGATATTGGAAGGGAAATAGCTTTCAGCAATCTCTTTTAGAGGTAAAAAACCATCTCGTTCACCACCGTAAGAGACAAATGCAGCTTCTAAACTAGGATTGATTTTAGTGATTTTGCCTTTATAAATATTGGCTTTTTTTTGTTCGTGACCAAGGCTTTCGATATCTAAATCATACAAGCGTTGGCCATCAACAAGGGCAACACGCAGCTCTTCTTGCTGGGTTGCGTTGATTAGCATTCTTTTCATTATTCTACACTCTTCATTAATCTAAATTAACTGTAGGTAGAACTTTATTATTAACAATAACCGCTTATTTTAACAATGATAAACAATAGTACTTACTTAAATATTTTTTATACCGTATTCATTATTTTATTTGTGTTATTTTTGTTATTATTTTATGTGAAATCAGTATAACTTATCCAACATCAATACACTTTTTAGAGGTAATATTACATTCAAAACACCTATACACTTTTTGAACACCACTAAATATACAATTATTGATATTATTTCAATGATGAGTTTGCAAATTCTATTTTTCTACAATTTAACAAACCACTAAATCTTTATATGATTGTTTAAAATAAACATATTAATTAATTATAATAATTCTACTTACGCTATTTTATTTTGACAAACTGTAATGTCTAACGCCATTGCTGCATTACATGGATAAAATATCCATGTCTATTATTCACGTTTCAGCAACGGATAGCAAGCAAATTAAACTGACTATTTTATAAACAATTTAATGCTGGTTTTGTACTACCCTAAAATTAGACTGAAAATACAATAAAAAAAAGCTTTGATCACTAATTTTTCATCATTTAATTGTCGATAAATTCGGCAAATTTTTTACATCGATTTATAACGCATTTTATGAATTTAAAAACTTAACTTTAACAATTGTATATATGCCAATTTGATCCGTATAATATTAAACAACTATCGATTATAAAATGAACTATGAGATAATATTTAGTTATGGAAGCGCCTGAAAAAATAGCATTGCTTGATTTTACCCAGCGTTGGATCGCTCAATTTGAAAAAGCTCCACAAAGTGAAGAATTACACGGTTTACCCTCGCCTTGCATTATCAAAACTGAAAATCTTGCCGTTTATTGGCAACCCTTTGTACTTAATCCTCCAAGAGATTTAACCATCGCAGAACAAGTTATTAACATCAGAATCCACCCAAGTGCACATACATTTTACGGCACACAATATGCTGCAAATCTGACAGCAAAATTTGCTGACGTTAATTTAATTTTGTTGCAAGCGTGGAATGATGATGACTTTTCAAACTTAGAAAAAAATTTAATTTCTCACCTATCGCAACAAAAAAAATTAAAGCGAACGCCGACCATTTTTATTGCCTCAACCGATGATGATACTGAAATCGTCGCATTAAATAATTTGACTGGTGAAGTGGTTAAAGAAGATTTAATAACTGGGCAATTGACAACATTATCATCTAATTTAGCGACATTTCTTGAAAAACTTATCGTTATAGCATAATAATTAGCTTTCGATAATTACTAAGCTGTGGTAAAAATGAGGCTCAACCTCATTGTGGTTTACAAATTGTAACTTGCCAAACAATGTGTATATAATGCAATAAGTGTCACTAAAAGAAATAGGTAACTTATGTTTGAATATTTATTAGCAGCACCGGCAGATCCTATTTTAGGTTTAGCGGATCTCTACAACAAGGATGAACGCACCAACAAAATTAATTTAAGTGTTGGTGTCTATAAAGATGAAACCACCAAAACACCTATTTTAGAAAGTGTAAAAAAAGCTGAGCATCTATTGCTAGATGATGAAACCACAAAAAGCTATTTACCCATTGATGGTGTTAATTCATTTAATATTGCTACTCAAATCTTACTGTTCGGTAGTGAAAATCAACGAGCGAGAACTGCGCAAGCCCCTGGCGGAACCGGTGCATTACGCATCATGGCTGATTTTTTATCTCGCCGTACGAAAATAAAACGAGTATGGATAAGCAATCCATCGTGGCCTAATCATCGCAGCGTCTTTCAAACTGCGGGCTTAGAAGTTCGCGAATACCGTTATTACAATGCGCAAACACGAAGCCTAGATTTTGATAGTTTAATGAGTGATTTAAATCAAGTTGTCGCCGGCGAAGCCGTGCTATTTCATGGTTGCTGCCATAATCCTACCGGTATCGATCCGACTCCAGAACAATGGCAAGCGATTTCAGAGTTAGCCTTAAAAAATGGTTGGTTACCACTATTTGACCTCGCTTATCAAGGGTTTGGCCAAGGTATAGAAGAAGACGTATATGGACTTAGATTGTTTGCGAATAATCAACCTGAACTACTAATCGCTAGCTCTTACTCAAAAAATTTCGGTCTATATAATGAGCGTGTTGGTGCATTCACTTTAATTGCTGCGGATAGCGAAATTGCCGATCGGGCATTTAGTCAAGTCAAAACCATTATCAGAGCCAATTACTCTAATCCTCCAGCCCATGGTGCTAAGATTGTCTCTTATATATTAAACAATGCTGAATTAAAAGAAGAGTGGATTGATGAATTAACAGGCATGCGTCAACGTATTCATCGTATGCGCCAACTATTTGTGAAAACTTTACAAGATAAAGGTGCCAACCAAGATTTTAGTTTTATTGCCAAACAAAATGGTATGTTTTCATTTAGTGGTTTAACTGAAGAACAAGTACTTAAATTGCGTAATGACTATGGTATTTATATTGTTAATTCAGGACGAATCAATGTCGCCGGAATGACTATCGATAATATGTCTAGACTTTGTGAATCAATTGTCGAAGTTTTATAGTATAAACTAAAATAACGTATATTCTTCATAATTGGATGTGTTTATGGTTTAATTGAACCAAATTCACATCCAGTTTTTAGTAAAAATATCATAAAAAAATGATAATAAATAGATAGTTATAAAACTCAAAAAAACCGCTCCTCAATTTTTTTCAAAAATTTAATTGAAACATTATTCTATTTCCTTTGTTAGTTACTAACTTGTTTATATGTTAAAATATCACTATGTTTTAACATCACCTCAATTGAATCTAATTATGTCAATTTGTTATATTGCCTTAGGCAGTAATCTTAACGATCCATTAGAACAAACTAATCAAGCTATTGCAGCCTTAAAACAATTACCTGAAACAGTTGTTTCTGATATTTCACCATTTTATCGTAGCAAACCATTGGGACCACAAGATCAAAATGATTATCTCAATGCAGTCATAAAATTAACCACGTCTCTGACACCAATAGCACTATTAGATCATTTACAAACCATTGAGAAGTCACAAGGTAGAGTCCGTAAAGAAAATCGTTGGGGAGCAAGAACATTAGATTTAGATATATTGTTATATGATGACTTAGTTATAAATACAGAAAGGCTTACCATACCACACTATCATATGAAAAAGAGAGAATTTGTACTTTATCCTTTATTTGATATTTCACCTGATCTGATATTACCTGATAACGATAAGCTGTTTAATTTATTAACAAAATGTCCCATGAATGGATTAGAAAAATGGCATGAATAATTAATCTTATTAATAACATATAGTTGTAAATTTTTATGGTCTTAATGCCAAAAAAATAATAAAAAAAATTTGCCAAAGGCTAAATTATTGCTATAGTTTACCGCTCGCAAATAATCTGTACTTAAGGGGATTGCTGTGAAAAAGGGACAAAAAGTAAATACATCTTCTCTTAGCCTACTTGCTATTGCAGGGCTTGAGCCTTATAAAGAGGCAAAAGGTGAGGAGTACATGAATCCTAAGCAATTAAAACATTTCAAACTTATCTTAGAAGCATGGCTGTCACAGTTACAAGGTGAAATGGGTAAAACAGTTTCTCACATGCAAGATGAGGCTGCAAATTTCCCAGATCCGGCTGACCGCGCTACTCAAGAAGAAGAGTTTAGCTTAGAATTAAGAGCGCGTGACAGAGAACGCAAATTGATCAAAAAAATTGAAAAGACATTAAAGAAAATTGAAACCGATGATTTTGGTTTTTGTGAATCATGTGGTGTTGAAATTGGTATTCGTCGTTTAGAAGCAAGACCGACAGCTGATTTATGTATCGATTGTAAAACATTAGCTGAACTTCGTGAAAAACAAATGGGTATATAATTTCCATTTAAACCGTTGTTTTATTCAATACGCCCATGCAATATATTGGTCGTTTTGCCCCCTCACCATCTGGACCATTACATTTTGGTTCTTTGGTGACGGCTCTCGGTAGTTACTTACAAGCCAAAGCCAATTTTGGTAAGTGGCTTGTTCGCATTGAAGATATTGACCCACCACGGCAAGTCAAAGGCGCCGCATCGTTAATATTAAAAACCTTAGAGGCTTTCGAGCTGTATTGGGATGACCAAGTTTTATATCAATCAAATTGTAGTGAGCGTTATCGAGCCGTATTACAATCACTTATTACTCAGCAAAAAGCTTATTATTGTGATTGTACCAGACAAAGGATCCATAATCTTAGCAATGGGATATATGATGGCTTTTGTCGTGAGCGATATTTAGCATCAACGAACCAACAGCAATGTGCTATTCGATTAAAGCAAAGTCAGCCAGTTTTTTCTTTCGATGATAAAATTCGTGGTCAACAAACTATTGATTCCGCTAATGCTTTAGAGGATTTTATTATTCATCGTAAAGATGGTCTATTTGCTTATAATTTAGTTGTAGTATTGGATGATAATTATCAAGGAATAACTGAAATTGTTCGCGGTGCAGATCTACTGCCGGTGACCGCTAAACAAATTTCGCTTTATCGATTATTTAATTTCACCATTCCCAATTACTGCCATTTACCATTGGCTTTAGATAGTCATGGTAATAAGCTGTCAAAACAGAACCATGCTAGCCCAATTGATAGTAAAAAAGCGAATTTATTAACCGCACAAGCATTACAATTTTTAGGTCAACAATTGCCAGACAATTGGCAAGATGCCTCACAAACACAGTTATTAGCTTGGGCAATCACTCATTGGCAAATTAACCAAGTACCAAAACAAAACAGAGTGTTAACCTCCGATATAAGATAAATTAGGTGTAATACCTAGATTATGCTCATGTAATAAATGTTTTTCCGGTTTTATTAATAGCGAAGCTAACACGCGTGCCTTAAGTTGTGCTTTCTGTTCTGGACTGCTTAGCAAATCTCGTAAATCAACTGCGGCATCACCAAACAGGCAATAATGAAGTTTACCAAGCGATGAAACTCGTAACCGGTTGCAACTTTTACAAAAATCCTGCGAATAAGGCATAATTAGACCAATTTTACCTTTATAATCACTATGAGCATAAACTTTAGCAGGACCAGATAATGCCTCTTTTGCTTGTAACTGCCAACCTTGTTCAATAAGTTGAGACTCCATCGCTTGACCAGCTAAATGATAGTGATTAAATAACTGACGGCTTTCGGTTGTCTCCATCAGTTCAATAAAACGTAATTCTACTGGTCGGTGTTTAATCCAAGCTAAATAATCATTCAGATGATCATTCATATTTTTCATTAGAACAGTATTAATTTTAACTTTCTCAATACCAACATCTAATGATTTTTCAACTCCTTGCATTAACTCTTGCAGTTTATCTTGGCCAGTTATTCGTTTAAAAATATATGGAGAAAAACTATCAATACTAATATTAATAGCGTTAAGCCCAGCTTGTTGCCAATAATGGACATTTTTTAATAATCGTGAACCATTGGTAGTAATTGCCAATTGTTTAATACTTGGATAAGCCGAAATAATTGACAAAATATCCATAAAATCTCGACGCAAAGTCGGTTCGCCACCAGTTAAGCGAATTTTATGCACACCGAGTTCGGTAAATGTTGATATGACATTATCAATTTCATTTAACGATAAAAATTTATGATCTTTATTAGGTCGATATCCATTAGGTAAACAATACTGACATTGAAAGTTACATAGTTCAGTAATTGATAAACGCAAATATTGAAAGCGACGCTGATAATTATCCACTAATTGCATATATATAATAAACACCTTATCCAAATCGGGAAGCATAGCCATTTCTGAGCTATACCGCGGCTAAATTACCATATGAATAATATTATCACTTAGGCAAAGTAGCTTCAGAGTTTGGTTTAGTCTAGCATAGCGTTTATTTTTTGACTATGGACAATTATTTAATATCAATCTAATAAAAAACAATTTATTTTTATCTATGATCCTACATGGTTATTAATATACTCAGTATCGATAACGCTAAGCCAATCAGGTAATTTAATAACTAAAATTGCGATAATTTTTTACTACAATGATATTTAAATCATTGGTTAATGTAATATTGAAAAATTCAATTTGAAAAAATAGTTACATATTTTCATGTTAAATTAATTTAATTGATAAATTAGGTTATTATCAGCTTTACTTATTTTTTATTCTGTTTGAATATATAATGATTTTTTGTCGATAAAACCGTCAAATGGAGGTTGTGATGATTACCCATATTAGTCCATTAGGATCAATGGATCTACTTGCTCAAGCAGAAGTCGATATTCTGAAAAAATCAGCAAATAGTGAACTATACCAATTATTTAGAAATTGTTCACTAGCCACACTCAATGCAGGTAGCAAAACGGATAATACTCAAGAATTATTGGATAGATTTAAATCTTTCGAAATTAACGTTATCAGCAAAGAACGAGGGGTCAAATTAGAACTTATTGATGCTCCTGAAACCGCATTTGTCGACAAAAAAATTATTCGCTCCATTCAAGCCAATCTATTTGCGGTGTTGCGTGATATCCTGTTTTTAAATAGCCAAATTAGTGCAATTAAACATTTGGTGCCTAATGATAAACTGGAAAAAGAACACTCCTATTACATCACCAATCTGGTTTTCTCAATTTTACGTAATGCCAATGCCTTACATGTGGGTGAAGAGCCTAATTTAATTGTCTGTTGGGGTGGGCATTCCATTAACGAAAGTGAATATTATTATGCTCGTCAAGTTGGTATGCAGCTAGGACTGCGCGAACTCAATATCTGCACAGGTTGTGGACCGGGTATTATGGAAGCACCAATGAAAGGAGCTGCGGTTGGGCACGCTCAACAACGGATCAAAGATAGTCGCTTTATTGGTATGACCGAGCCATCCATTATTGCCGCAGAGCCACCAAATGCACTGGTTAATGAACTTATTATTATGCCGGATATTGAAAAAAGACTTGAAGCCTTTGTGCGTATGGCACATGGTATTGTTATCTTTCCTGGAGGCCCAGGTACCGCGGAAGAATTGCTTTATATTTTGGGGATTATGCTCAATCCAGCTAATAAAAATCAAACTTTACCAATTATTTTAACTGGTCCCAAAGAGTGTGAAGATTATTTTGTTGCAATTGACCAATTTATCCGCAACACCTTAGGAGAAGAAGCAACTAAACTGTATGAAATTATCATTGATTCGCCAGAACAAGTCGCTCGCATCATGAAACATGGCGTCAAACAGGTTAAATCATCACGTTTAGCAACTGGAGATGCTTACGGATTTAACTGGTTACTTAAAATCGATGAATCATTACAGCATCCATTTGAACCAACCCATGAAAATATGGCATCACTTAATCTACATAAAAATCAACCTGTTGAAATGTTAGCAGCTGACTTACGTCGAGCTTTCTCAGGTATCGTAGCCGGTAATGTTAAAGAATTCGGCATGAAGCAAATTGCCGAACATGGACGCTATAAGTTACAAGGTGATCCAGAGATCATGAAACAATTAGATAATTTACTGCTTAGCTATGTAAAACAAGACCGTATGAAGTTACCTGGCGGCAGTGCTTACCAACCTTGTTATGAAATTTATTATTAACACTAAAATTAAATAACTTCTTTTCCGCCGATAGTTAAATTCTAAGATTAAATTGCAGAATTAAATCGGCGGAATATTTTCAGCAAGAAAAACCCTGCAAATCACTTAAAATATCTAGTGCTTCAGATACTTTCTTAACCGCAAAGATCTGCATATTTTCTGGTTTCTTTTTCGGCATATTGGCAATAGGTACTATCGCTTTTTTAAAGCCATGTTTAGCCGCTTCAGAAATACGCTCTTGGCCACTTGGTACCGGTCTGATTTCACCACCTAATCCTATTTCACCAAAAATTACCACATCTTGTGGTAAAGGACGATTACGAAAACTCGATACCAATGCGGCAATTAATGCTAAATCGGCACTGGTTTCGGTTACTTTTACCCCACCGACAACATTAACAAAAATATCCTGATCGGCCATTTGTAAACCACCATGACGATGTAAAACAGCCAATAACAGTGCCAATCGGTTCTGATCAAGCCCGACAGTTACTCGTCTTGGATTGCCATAAACAGAGTGATCTACTAACGCTTGGATCTCAACTAATAATGGCCGAGTGCCTTCCCACAGCACCATTACTGAACTACCAGATAACATCTCTTCACCACGACTTAAAAAGATTGCTGACGGATTACTAACCTCTTTCAAGCCTTGTTCGGTCATGGCAAACACACCTAGTTCATTTACCGCTCCGAAGCGATTTTTATGGCTGCGTAAAGTACGGAATCGAGAATCAGCATCGCCATCGAGTAAAATCGAGCAGTCAATACAGTGTTCAAGGACTTTAGGCCCAGCCAGTGATCCATCTTTAGTCACATGGCCAACCATGATAATGGCAATTCCTTTGGTTTTGGCAAACCGGGTTAAATAAGCTGCTGTTTCACGAACTTGTGCCACACTACCCGGTGAAGATTGAATATCAGCAAGATGCATCACTTGAATTGAGTCGATAACCATTAATTTGGGTTGAGACTGTTCGGCCAGTAAACAGATCTGCTCAATACTTGTCTCAGACAACATATTGATATTATCAGTAGGTAAACCTAAACGATGGGCACGCATTGCCAGTTGTTGCAGTGACTCTTCACCAGTGACATAGAGTGTATTCATTTGTGCAGACAATTTACTCATTGTTTGCAATAACAAAGTACTTTTACCGGCACCAGGATTACCACCAATTAAGATAGCACTACCTGGTACCACACCACCGCCAAGTACGCGGTCAAATTCAGAAAATCCAGTTGAAAATCGAGGTAAGGCCTCTAAACTAATCTCAGATAGTTTTTGGATCTTAGTTTGCCCGGCACCACCAGCATAACCGGTTAATCGATCATTGCGTGATGAGGTACTAGCTAACCTCACTTCAGTAATCGTATTCCAAGCATGACAAGCACTACACTGACCTTGCCAACGAGGATAGTCGGCGCCACAATCATTACATACATAAGCGCGCTTTACTGTTTTTGCCAAATTTTTCTCCTAACCTTCACTTAATAAACTGGTAGATAAAATGCACCATAAACCAGTCAAATCGGCATAATTGATACTAATTCTTGCTTTTTCAACGACTTTAGGTTTGCCGTGATAAGCAACACCAAGTCCAGCAATTCGAATCATCATTAAATCATTGGCACCATCGCCAATCGCAACAGTTTGTTCAATCGGAATATCTAAAGAAGCAGCCAATTGTTGTAACATTCGAGCTTTATATTTAGCATCAACAATTTGCCCTATCACTTTACCAGTTAACTGGCCTTTTTTAATTTCTAACTCATTAGCATGAGCATCTATTAGTTTTAGCTTCTGTTTTAAATGGTTGGCAAAATAGGTGAATCCCCCGGAAACAATGGCAACATGCCAATTTTTTTTATGTAGCTCTTTAACTAAATAAGTTAATCCAGGGGTTAATGGTAAGCCCTCTTTTACCTGATCTAAAATAGTTTGCTCTGCACCTTTTAAAGTTGCCACGCGTTTGCGTAAGCTAGTGGCAAAATCGAGTTCACCGCGCATAGCAAGCTCGGTGACCGCGGCAACTTGTTCACCAACACCTTGTAGCTTTGCCAGCTCATCAATACATTCAATACCAATAGCTGTTGAATCCATATCCATAACCAATAAGCCGGGAGAATGTAAGGTTGGTAAATTATCGATCGGTGCAACATCAATCCCTAAGCTTAACGAAATCGATTTGGCTTTTTTTGGCATTACTCCTGCAATACGTACAATTTGATAGGTTTTAATTTTCCATGAAGAAACCACAACCATCGGCATTGCCAGCTGTCTTTGAAATTTTGACAGTAAGGTTTTATTTAACTTTTTACCATAAATAATCCAACCAGTTTTTCCGGCATTGTAATCTAATGGAACAACTTCACAACCATTTAAAGATAAAGGTAAACCTTGCCAATATTGTATATTTTCGGGGAGATCACTATAGGTTAATGTGTAAGCCATATTTCGAGAGTCTTAAAAATGCAAAACAGATTCGGAATTTACCATATCTGCCAAAGATTGTCCAAGTAACGATGATAAGATGTTATTGATTAAATTTTATTGCTTAAAAAACCCCGTTCCTCAAAATTTTTTGAGTAAGAATTTAATTCATCATTAATCATTGCAAATAAACTAACAATTAAAAAGGCAAAAATGACAACTAAATTGCTTTACCCCATAAACATAACTAATAACTATTCTTTCCTTAATACAGCATAGAAAAAACCATCACCAGCCAATTCAGTCGGTAAAAACTGCTTAAGTTCTCCCTGCTGTTTGGCGTTGGTGGTTTGTTGTAAAAAACGGGCAATTTGTAACTTATTCTCCTCTGGCAATACGGAGCAAGTAGCATAAACTAAGGTGCCACCTATTTTTAAATAAGGCCAGATACGTGTCAAAATAGCATATTGTAGTTCGGTGAGCTGAGCGATATCGCTATCACGTCGTAACCATTTTATATCAGGATGACGACGAATAACCCCGGTAGCCGAACAAGGTGCATCAAGCAAGATGCGATCAAACTGACGCCCATCACACCACTTCTCAGGGGTTAAACCATCACCAACTTTGACTTGTGCATGTTGTTTTAGGCGTGTTAAATTTTCATCAATTCGTTTAACTCGGTTGGCATCAACATCTACAGCTAATACATTAGCTGTTGGCGCAAGTTCTAAAATATGAGTGGTTTTACCGCCAGGAGCGGCACACATATCTAAAATTTGCTCACCATTTTTAGGTGCTAATAGATAAGCCGCATATTGTGCTGATAAATCTTGTACGGTTACCGCTCCTTCAGCAAAAAACGGTAACTTAGTCACATTTACCGCCGTAGTTAAGCGAATAGCACAAGGGATATCAGCAAAAGACTCGGAAGCAATCTGTTGTTTTTCAAGTAATTGTTGGTATTCACTAACCGAATAATGGTTAAGATTAACTCGTAACCACATAGGTGGTTTCTGATTATTCGCATTAACAATTGCTTGCCACTGCTCTGGATAAGCTGATTTTAAACGATTTAATAACCAACTAGGATGTAAGGTCTGACTAATTTGTTGTTTACTATCTTGCTGAAATTTTTGTTTTAATGATGCCTGTTGGCGTAAAAATTCACGTAAAACGCCATTAATCACACCTTTTAATTGCGGTTTTTTTAAATCATTAACCGCACCAACTGTTTCACCTACAGCGGCATGTTCAGGAATTCGGGTATAAAGAATTTGGTACAATCCAGTTAACAATAGGTAATGTAAAATTCTATTTTTTCCAGTTAAGACCTTGCTCATTAAGTTATGAATATAAAAATCTAGTTCTGGTAGCACTCGCATTACACCAAAACAGATCTCTTGCACTAGTGCTTTGTCTTTATCAGCAAGTTGATGATTCAAAGAGGCTAAAGCCGTACTAAGCGATTGTCCTTCTTCAAGTACCGCAAAAATAGCTTTTGCACAAAGCGCACGAATATTTTGGTATGACTTTTTATTCATAACTAATAATAGCCTTAATTCTTTTGATTGTTTAAAGAATCAATGATCCCACCCATCCAGCAATAAATAACGGAATATTGAAATGGGTAAAGGTTGGAATAACACTGTCTCTGATATGGTCATGCTGTCCATCACTATTTAAACCAGCAGATGTGGCTAAAATAGTATCTGAAGGTGGTGAGCCGGCATCACCGATAGCTCCTGATGCACCAATTAAACAAACGGTCGCAATTGGTGAAAATCCTAATTGAACGCATAACGGAACATAAATTGCGGCAATAATTGGAACAGTAGAAAATGACGAGCCAATTCCCAGCGTAATGACCAAACCAACTAACATCATCATGAAAGAGGCCACGACTTTGTTACCAGCAAATAACGCTGCACTATTAATGACTAAAGGTTCTATTTCATGCGTCTGTTTTAATACTTCGGCAAATCCTTGCGCAGATATCATCACAAAACCAATCATTGCCATCATTTTGATACCATCGGTGAAGATTCCGTCCGCTTCGCCCCATTTGATTGAACCTGAAACAATAAAGCAAATAAAACCAATTAACGCGCCTAATATCATCGATCCAGTACAAAGTTGCACGGTAAAAGAAAGAATAATCGCTAATAATGAAATAATAAGTGAACGAACACTTACATTACTAAACTGTTCGGCATGGCTCTCTTCACGGATAAGTTCATACTGTCTCGGTTTACGATAACTGACAAAAATAGCCCATAGTAAACCAACAAACATACCGAAAGCTGGAATAGCCATAGCATGCATGACATTAACATGGCTAACATCCATCCCCGATGAAATAATATTTTTTAACAAAATTTGGTTTAAAAAGATATTACCGAATCCAACAGGTAAAAACATATATGGCGTAATCAAACCAAATGTCATAATACACGCAATCATTCGTCTATCTAGTTGTAATCTCGACATCACATATAAAAGTGGTGGAATTAATAGCGGAATAAAGGCGATATGAATTGGAATAATATTCTGTGAGGAAATACTAACTAACCCGATAATAATAATTAATAACCATTTAATTCGTGTTTTCGCATCATTAGTAGTTAATTGTTTAATGGCTTTATCAGCTAATAATTCTGGTAAACCTGATTTAGAAATAGCCACGGCAAACGCACCTAACATAGCATAAGATAAGGCAATATTAGCCCCATTACTAATACCTGTATTAAAAGCGTCTATGGTTTCTTTTAGGGTTAGATGACTGCATAAACCACCTGCAAATGCACCAATAATTAAGCTAATTACCACATGAACTCGGCAAAGCGAAAGTACTAACATTAAAATAACAGCAACAACAACTGCATTTACTGAGGAAAACAGCTCAAGAATAGTATTCATAAATAGATTCTTCGTAGCGAGATAAAGGTGGTTATTCTAGGCGATAGCTATTTAAAGTGCAATTGTTAGTATACGCTTACTCGCATAGAGCTTTTTTAATCATCAATTAACTGACCATGTTAAAATGTGAATTAATAAAACAAATAATATTGTTAATCTTTAGGTTGTAGCACACTTGATCTCGTGTCATTATAAAAGCAATAGCAAAACTGAGATTACAATTAAATAATTATCCTATTGAATTAAATAAGGTAAGGTCAACATTGCCAGCTTTTCGGCTAAACAAAATTACTAGACACAAACATCATGGTATATGATCAGTTTTGGACAAAATTTAGATTAGTTACGGAGAATTTCAAATGAGAAGTAATATTGATGGTCATTTTCTATTGATTGGTTTAATGGCTTATCCGATTCGTCATAGTCTGTCACCACAAATGCAAAATACCATTTACTCTAAATTAAATATTCCATTTATTTATTTAGCATTTGAAGTCGATCAACCAAAGCTAGCCGATGCAATAAAAGGTTTACGAGCACTTGGGTTACGAGGTAGTGCTATTTCAATGCCCAATAAACAACTTGTTTGCCAATACCTTGATAAATTAACACCTGCGGTAGAAATGAGTGGTGCCTGTAATACCATTTCAAATGATAATGGCGTATTGACCGGTTATAACACTGATGGCATTGGCTATATGCGTATGCTAGCAGAAGCTGGCATTAATATGCTAGATAAAAAAATAACCATTCTCGGTGCCGGAGGTGCGGCAACCGCAATTGCCGTACAAGCAGCACTTGATGGTGTAAAAGAAATTGCTATTTTTAATCAGAAAGATGAGTGCTATAAAAAGATAGAATCGGTAATAAAAAAATTAAATGAACAGACAAAATGTAAAGTACATATTACCGATCTAGCTGATGAGAATGAGCTAAGAAGACAAATTGCTGATAGCGATGTACTTTGTAACGCCACTGGTGTTGGAATGAAACCATTAGAAGGGCAAAGTTTAATTACCGATCCAACAATATTGAGATCAGATCTCGTTGTTACAGATTGTATTTATAGCCCACGCAAAACTAAGCTATTAGAAATGGCCGAACAACAAGGATGTAAAACACTCAATGGCATCGGTATGATGCTATGGCAAGGAGCGGCACAAATAAAAATTTGGACAGGCGAAGATGCACCAATTGATTATGTCAAAGAACAAATGGGATTTAATGATTAATTTAGTGGTGAACAGGAAATAAAATGAATATAGTAACAGTTAAACAGCTTGAGATAGGTAAAGGTACTCCAAAAATAATTGTGCCAATTATTGGAAAAACCGAAGATGAACTCATTGATGAAGTAAAGTTTTTACAAACTATTGATTTTGACGTTTTAGAATGGCGAGTTGACCACTTTACACAAGTTGATAATATTGATGTAGTCAAATCCATAGCACAAAAAATAGCTACCTTGTTGCCCAATAAACCAATTTTATTTACTTTCCGTACCGCAAATGAAGGTGGCGTAAAACCATGGCCATTAGATGCTTATATACAACTAAATAAAGCAATGGCAAGTAGTGGCTTAGTTGATTTAATTGATGTTGAAGTCTTTATTGGCGATGACAATGTAAAAGAAATTATTGATATTGCGCATAAAAATAACGTATTCGTGGTTGCTTCAAACCATGATTTTGAAAAAACACCATCACAAAGTGATATTGTCTATCGATTAAGAAAAATGCAAGACTTAGGTGCAGATATTCCTAAAATAGCTGTGATGCCACAAAAGACTAATGATGTATTAACATTACTTGCCGCAACCAGCGAAATGAATGAAAAATTTGCTACACAACCAATTATTACCATGTCAATGGACGGTCTTGGTGCAATCAGCCGCATTGCAGGGACAACCTTTGGTTCAGCCATGACATTTGGTGCCGCCAAAAACGCCTCAGCTCCAGGTCAACTCGATGTTAAACAATTACGTTACATTTTGGATGTAATGTATCAAAGCAAAGCTTGATAATAAACTGATGCCATCACGATTTAAACTGGATTGTGATGGCTAGTTTTCGCTCATTAATTCAACCATTTTGACAACTTAATTTCAATAAACTATATAGTGTTGCTATTAATATGTCTTTATAATGGGTAGACATAAGCATCTATAAATTAAAACAATCTAGCTGAAAGATTATGCAAATTAACTAACAGTTAGACAATAACACATATATACTTGGATTAATGTTTATTGTTAAAAAGTAAAATAACAATATAAATTTGCAATTTATGCATCGACAAGTTAGTCGATAAACTAATAGCTAACAATGATTTAAATATATAATTAGCTACAAAATATGAGGTTTATTTTTATGTTTTCTTGGTGGACAAAAGTTTATTTTTCACTAATTCAGATCCCTGTTAAGCTTTTTGTTAAAAGTAAACCGATCCCTACCGATCCCATTACTGAATTGGATCTCGATATCCATCGACCAATTTTGTATGTACTACCTTATAATTCACAAATTGACTTAATGGTAGTGAGATCACTTTGTCTTAAATATGATTTGCCAGATCCTTTATTAGGCATTGATATTAATGGTAATACTATTCCTGCTTATATTTATATTGATAAAGGACCGGGTATTTTTGCTTCTAAAAAACAAAAAAATAAATCAATTGAAATTTTAAGAGAATATATCTCAGCGCATCAACAAAATGATGAACTTGATGTGCAAATGTTGCCGGTTTCCGTTATGTTTGGGCGAAAACCAGATAAAGAAGGTAAAAAAATGCCTTCACTACAAGTTTTAGGCGCAACCTATAAACTTTATAAAATCTTAATTTCTGGTCGTGACTGTTACACCCGATTCTCTCGAACGGTATCATTTAAAAATATTAAGGTTGACGATAACCAAGATATCTCTGTTTTAGCCCACAAACTTGCTCGTGTCGCACGCATACACTTTGCCAAACAAAGGGCTGCCTCTGTTGGTCCGAAGTTACCTGTTCGTCAAGAGATGCTTAACAAATTACTAACTAATCCTGCCCTTGCCGAAGCTATACAAGAAGAAGCTAAAAGCAAAAAAATAGATCAGGATAAAGCCAGAAAGAATGCCTTATCATTATTAAACGAAATTGCGGCTAATTTTTCTTATCGCATGCTTAGAATGACTGATTTTGTTCTGACTTGGGCATGGAATAGACTTTATCAAGGTTTGAAAGTCACCAATGCAGATCCTGTTCGAGAATTAGCTGAAAATGGCCATGAAATTGTCTATGCGCCATGTCATCGCAGTCATATGGATTACTTATTACTATCCTATGTACTTTATCGACAAGGACTGGTGCCACCACATATTGCCGCAGGTATTAATTTAAACTTCTGGCCAGCAGGCCCTATTTTTAGGCACTTAGGGGCATTTTTTATTCGCCGTTCATTTAAAGGTAATAAACTTTATACTGCTGTATTTCGGGAGTATTTAGCTGAGTTATTTATCCGAGGTTATGCGGTCGAGTATTTCATCGAGGGCGGTCGATCACGCACAGGTAGGTTACTTGATCCTAAAACAGGAATGTTAATGATGACAGTCCAGACTTTATTGCGTGGTGATCCTCGGCCAATCACAATCGTTCCTGTTTATATTGGTTATGAACATGTTTTAGAAGTAGCCACTTATGCCAATGAACTTCGTGGCGCAAAAAAAGAAAAAGAGAGCTTGTGGCGTACAATTAAAGCATTTTTAAAATTGAAAAAATTAGGCTTTGGTTATGTTAACTTTGGTGATCCTATCCCTTTAAACCAATTTTTAAATCAACAAATTCCTGATTGGCGAGATGCGATTGATCCAACAGGAACACAACGTCCTAGCTGGTTAACACCCACAACTAATCTGCTGGCTACACAAATAATGGAACACATAAATTCATCTGCAGCAATTAATGCGATGAATTTATGTTGTTCAATATTGTTAGCTGCTGACCAATGTACATTAACCAAAGTAAAATTATTAGAAAATATTGATTATCTCTTAAAATTATTAAAAAACATTCCTTATTCCGAATTAATTACCATTCCTGATCAAACTGCTGAACAGATGTTTGAACATGCTAAAGAAATGGGCAAATTTGTTATTACCACTGATGAAGTTGGTGAAATGGTAGGTCTAACCGCCGATCAAGCAGTATTGATGACCTATTATCGTAATAACATTCAGCATTTACTGATCATTCCAGCAATTGTCGCGCGAATTTTACTTAAAAATAACCGCATTTCGCTTGATGAAGTACTTATGCAAGTCAAACTGCTGTTCCCGTTAATAAAATCAGAACTATTTTTATATCACGATGATGAACAACTAACAGAGTACGTAAATAACATTATTGCAACTTATGCCGAATTGAATCTAATCAGTTACACGCCAGATAAATTAACCTTGAACTACTTAAAAATGTCAGGTTTACAGTTATTGGCTTCATCCTCAAAAGATACATTACAACGCTATGTCATTGCATTTTCATTATTGCAAAAAGATCCAACCATCAGCCGAGCAAGTTTAGAAAAAGAAGGCCGATTAATAGCCGAACGTTTATCGATACTTCATGGTATTAATGCACCAGAGTTTTTTGATAAAGGTGTTTTTTCAACCTTAGTTGCTTCACTTCGTGAACAAGGTTATTTAGATGATAAAGACGATGCCAATTTAGCAAAAATTGACACTATGAATAAAATACTTAAACCATTAATCACCAACCGAGTAATGCAGACAATTGACGAAATTAATCTAAAATAATAAACTAAGGCTTACTTGATTGCTATCAGTAAGCCGAATATACTACGCTTCCAACCTTTAATTTAAACATTTCCTTGCTTAATTAGTTTTACTAAAAATGTATTTAATCTCAATAAAATATTAAAACAAGCAAATAGCAATTGATATTTTTGACATATGTCAAACTTTTAAATATTTATCCCTTTATTTCCATTCAATTAAATATTATCATTACAATTAATAAGGATGTTTATAAATTCCTACATAATAATCTAAATAATGTAATGTCAGCTTTTTAAGGAGTTCATATGCTATTTAACCGTAGACAGTTCTTTAAGATCTGTGCTGGTGGCATGGCTGGAACCACAGTAGCTACGCTGGGACTTGCCCCGAGCATAGCGCTTGCACAAACTCGCCAATATAAATTATTAAAATCAAAAGAGACGCGAAATAATTGTACTTACTGTTCAGTAGGATGTGGAATGCTCCTTTATAGCCGAGGAGATGGTGCTAAAAATGCCGAATCATCTATTTTTCATATCGAAGGTGACCCTGATCATCCTGTTAGTCGAGGTTCTCTTTGTCCAAAAGGGGCTGGAGTACTTGATTATATAAAAAGCGAACAACGGGTTAAATATCCTGAATATCGTGCTCCAGGTTCTGATAAATGGCAACGGATTAGTTGGGATGAAGCAATTGATCGTATTGCCCGGTTGATGAAAGCTGACCGAGATAAAAATTTTCAAGAAAAAAATGCACAAGGTACAACAGTTAATCGCTGGACAACAACCGGCTGGTTGGTTACCTCAGCAGCGAGTAATGAAACGGGTTGGTTAGCCTTTAAAGTTGCTCGTTCATTAGGAATGTTAAGCCTCGAAACCCAAGCTAGGGTTTGTCATGGTCCTTCTGTCTCTAGTTTGGCAGCGACATTTGGTCGAGGCGCTATGACCAATAATTGGAATGATATCAAAAATGCTAATGTGGTTATCGTTATGGGGGGTAATGCAGCGGAAGCCCACCCGGTTGGATTTAAATGGGCTATTGAAGCCAAAATTACTAACGGCGCGGAACTGATTGCAATTGATCCACGTTTTCATCGAACTGCCTCCGTCGCTGATCATTATGTACCAATTCGTGCTGGTTCTGACATTGCTTTTTTACTTGGCATTATTAACTACCTTATCTCACATAACGAAGTAAACTTTGAATATCTGGTTACCCACTCTAATGCCAGTTTAATTGTCCGTGATGATTTTAACTTTGATGCTAATAGTGGTTTATTTAGTGGTTATGATGCCGCTAACCGTCAATACGATCAAACCAGCTGGGCATATCAAAAAGATGAAAATGGTTATGCATTAAGAGATAAAACCCTAAGTCATCCACGTTGTGTATGGAATTTATTAAAACAACATGTGAGTCGTTATACGCCAGAAATGGTAAACAAAGTTACCGGTAGTCCAATAGACGGTTTTTTACATGTTTGTCGATCTCTTGCTAGTACCAAAACCAACGATCGTGCAGCTACTTTCTTATATGCCTTAGGTTGGACTCAACATACTTATGGTTCGCAAATTATTCGTACCGCGGCAATGATTCAATTGATTCTTGGTAATATTGGTGTTATGGGCGGTGGTATCAATGCTTTACGTGGACACTCAAATATTCAAGGTTTAACCGATGTTGGTTTACTGTCTAATCGTTTGCCTGCTTATCTTGACTTACCCAAAGAATCGCAAACTTCACTTGAGCAATATCTAACAGAAAAAACCCCTAAACCACTCGGTCCAAATGAGGTCAATTTTTGGGGTAATTACCCGAAATTCTTTGTTAGCTTTATGAAAGCAATGTACGGTGAGAATGCCACTCAAGATAACAATTGGGGATTTGATTGGTTACCAAAATGGGATAAAACCTATGATGTTTTAAGATTCAGCAAAATGATGCGTGATGGTCAAGCTAATGGTTTTATTTGCCAAGGTTTCAACCCATTAGCAGCACTGCCTGATAAAAATAGTATTCGTGATGGATTATCTAAGCTTAAATTTTTAGTTAGCATTGATCCAATGCCAACCGAAACCGCTGAGTTTTGGAAAAATCATGGCGAATCCAACGATGTTGATCCAAGCAAAATTCAAACCGAGGTATTTAGACTTCCTGCTAACTGCTTTGTAGAAGAAAACGGCACAATTGTTAACTCATCACGTTTATTACAATGGCACTGGGCAGCAGCCAGACCACCTTACGAATCACTTTATGATCCAGAGATTATTGCCCGCATTTACCTAAGAATTAAAGAGCTTTATAAAGAAGAAGGTGGTGCTTACCACGAACCAATTAACAATTTAAGCTGGGATTACCTAGATCCAGAAGGCCCATCGGCTGAAGAACTCGCTAAAGAGTGTAATGGTCGAGCATTAGCTGACTTAACGGATAACAGTGGCAATGTCATCCTGAAAAAAGGTCAACTATTAAGCGGTTTTTCACAATTAAAAGCTGACGGCTCTACCTCATCAGGGATCTGGATATTCTGTGGCTCTTGGACTGAGCAAGGTAATCTAATGGCACGCCGCGATCCTAGTGATCCATCCGGTAAAGGTATCCATGCTGGCTGGGCATGGGCATGGCCAATGAATCGACGAGTATTGTATAACCGAGCCTCTGCCGACGAAAATGGTAAACCATGGGATCCAAATCGAGTGTTAATCAAATGGAACGGTACAAATTGGGATGGTAATGATGTCGCTGACTTTACCGGTACATTATCACCAAGCTCTGGTGCCGGTGCATTTATCATGAATAATGATGGTTTAGGTGGATTATTCTGCTTAAATCGTTTGGTTGATGGCCCATTCCCTGAACATTACGAGCCATTTGAAACACCAATTTCCAATAATCCTATGCATCCTAAACAAGTTAATAGCCCAGTTGCTCGAGCATTTAAAGAGGATTTAGCTCGCTTAGGTAAAGCAGATGAGTTTCCTTATGTTGGCACCACATACAGTATTACTGAACACTTCCACTTCTGGACGCAACATGCAAGATTGGCATCCATCACCCAACCGGAACAATTTATTGAACTGAGTGAAAATCTTGCTAATAAAAAAGGCATAAAACTAGGCGATACGGTTAAAGTTACCTCATATCGAGGTTATATCAAAGCGAAAGCAGTTGTGACAAAACGTTTACCAACTTTGACTGTTGATGGTAAAGAGATCGAAACCATAGGAATTCCAATTGTATGGGGATTCACTGGGCAAACGAAAAAAGGCTTCTTGGTTAATGAATTAACACCTCATTTAGGTGACGCTAATTCACAAACACCGGAATATAAATCTTTTTTAGTTAACATCGAAAAAGTTACTACAGCGGCATAAGAAGGAGGATAAATTATGTCATTACAAACTCAAGATATTATTCGCCGCTCAGCAACTAACGCTTTAACCCCTGCACCTCGTGTACGAGATTATCAGCAGGAAGTTGCCAAGTTAATTGATGTAACTACCTGTATCGGTTGTAAAGCTTGCCAAGTCGCTTGTAGCGAATGGAATGACCTACGAGCAGAAGTTGGCAATACCGTCGGCGTTTATGATAATCCAGCCGACTTACAACCAAAAGCGTGGACCGTTATGCGCTATTCAGAAGTTGAAATTAATGGCAAATTTGAATGGCTTATACGTAAAGACGGTTGTATGCACTGCGCCGATCCCGGTTGTTTAAAAGCGTGTCCATCAGAAGGAGCAATCATCCAATATGCAAATGGTATTGTTGATTTTCAATCGGAACATTGCATAGGGTGCGGTTATTGTGTTGCTGGTTGTCCATTTAATATTCCTAGAATCAGTAAAGAAGATAATCACTCTTATAAATGTACCTTATGTGTTGATCGTGTCGCAGTTGGCCAAGAACCTGCTTGTGTAAAAACCTGCCCAACTGGTGCAATTCATTTTGGCACCAAACAAGATATGATTCGTCATGCCGAGCATCGAATCGTTGATCTGAAAAAACGTGGATTTGAACACGCTGGTCTCTATAATCCAGAAGGTGTGGGCGGCACACATGTTATGTATGTTTTACATCATGCTGATCAACCTGAACTTTATCATGGCTTACCAAAAGACCCGCAAGTTAGTGAAATTGTTAAATTCTGGAAAGGTGCTTGGAAGCCACTATCCGCAGCTGCTTTTGTCGCTACTTTTGGTGGATTGCTGTTCCATTATATGGGTGTCGGTGCGATTGAAGTCGATGAAGAAGATATAGAACACGAAAAACAAGCCGATAAACAAGCAAGAAAACGTTTAGGATTGCCTATTTTTGGCCGAAAAAATACGCCTAATTCGTCGCAATCGGAGGCTCATCATGAATAAAAAAGGAATGATATTAAGAACACCACTTATTGTACGTTTCTGTCATTGGTGTATGGTCTGTTTGTTTATTCTAACGGCACTATCTGGTTTGTCGCTGTTTTTTCCATCCATTAAGCTATTTGGATTATTTCTTGGTACACCACAACTAGTTAGAGCGTTGCATCCAATCATTGGTTGTGTAGTATTCGTTTTATTAATGTTTATGTTTATAAAACTAGCACATCATAATATTCCAAATAAAAATGACCTGTTATGGATTAAAAACTTTAAACACGTCATTATGGGTAAAGAAGAAGGTATTCCGATCGGTAAGTATAATGTTGGTCAGAAATTTCTATTCTGGTGCATTATGAGTCTGATCTTTGTATTATTTGTCACAGGTTTAATTATGTGGCGTCGCTATGTTTCCGATTACTTCCCAATTCAAATAGTTCGTATTGCCATATTTTTACATTCTTTTGCCGCTATATGTCTTATTTTATTAGCCATTGGCCATGCTTATATGGCACTTTGGGTAAAAGGTTCCATAAAAGGTATGATAACTGGCTATGTTTCTCGAGCTTGGGCGTTTAAAAATCATTCATCCTGGTACGAAGAAGAGATGAAAAAAGTTTATCAGCAAGAACTTAATGCCGAGAGTGAAACTAAGGTTGAGCAATCACCGCAAACTGAGCAAAAACCTGCTTTATAAAGTCTAATAGTAGATCTGCTGATATTAATCAGCAGATCTACTAAATGGCTAAATCAATTCTGGATAAAACCGCAAAGTGGTAATCAATAATGAGTATAAAAATCATTTCACAAGAACAACTTGAACAACAAAATACAAGCTCAGTAATTAGGCAGATCCCATTGCTATTTTATCCATCAACGAAAACACTTTATATTCACCGCGCGGCACGTTTAAAAACTTTAGCCGAAAATAACCCATTAAGCGATTATTTACTATTTTGTACAAAAATAGCAGAGCAACAAGCCAAATTAATTAACCAACAAAACGCTATTGAAGCACCAAATTTACTCAATAATGGCTTAGCGCCATTAAGTTTAGAGAATTTACCATTAAATGATATTTGGCAAGATTATTTATCTGAACTATTAAATTCTTTTTCCGATACCAGTGAACAAATTGAAGCCGTAATTCAACGATTAAAACAAAATAGTCCTGAACAACTTCAAGAAAAAGCGATTAGTTTACTACAAGGTAAATTTGATCTGGTCGAAGGCAACGAATCTATATTTATTTGGTCTGCATTATCGGTTTATTACAGTCAACTGGCTAATCAAGTTAAAGGAAAAGCAGTTGCTGAAAATACTGATCAAAGTTGGCTATGCCCTGTTTGTAATAGCCTACCGGTTGCTAGTGTGATTCAACTTGGCGGTAATAATGGTTTAAGATATCTTCATTGCAGTTTGTGTGAAAGCGAATGGTATGTACCGCGAGTAAAATGTACTTGTTGCGATAATATGCAAGATATCCAATATTTCTCATTAGATAACGAAATGGCAGCAATAAAAACTGAATGTTGTGATGCCTGTCATAGCTATTTGAAAATTTTAGATCAAGATAAAGATCCTCACATAGAAGTTATTGCCGATGATGTCGCATCATTAATCTTAGATATAAAAACAGAAGAAGAAGGATTCGCAAAAAGTGGGATAAACCCATTTGTTTTTGCACAAAAATAGAATTTTTCAATCAGGAACATTTTATCTTTTTATAATAATTAATTATAAAAATATTACTTAACATTTTAAATTATTAGGACTAGAATAATATCACTGTACTAGTTTATGAGTTCTTGATAATGAAACGTTATTTATTATTGATAGTGATGTTAGTAATTACATCATTTTCCTGTTTAGCTGATACCATAAAAAATGTTGCGATAACAGCAATTGTTGAACATCCTTCATTAGATCAAATCCGTGACGGGGTAAAAGATGAGTTAATCGCAAGTGGTTTTAAATTGAATGAAAACTTGCAGGTACAATATCGAAGTGCCCAAGGTAGCAGTGCTACAGCCGCACAAATTGCACGCCAATTTGTCGCAGCTAAACCTGATGTTATCGTCGCTATCGCTACACCAAGTGCCCAAGCAACGGTTGCCGCGACCAAACAAATCCCAGTCGTCTTTGCTGGAATTACCGATCCAATTGCAGCTAAATTAATCAAAAACTGGGAACCAACACATAACAATGTTACTGGTGTTTCAGATTATCAAGAAATAGGCCCTCAAATCGAGTTTATGAAGAAAATTGTGCCTAATGTAAAAGCTGTGGGTTATATTTATAGTCCTAGTGAAATTAACTCAACTGTAGTGCTAAAAAATCTACAACAGCAACTTAGTCAACAAAATATATCATTAATAGCGGTACCTGCTCAACGTACCGCAGATATCTCAACTGCTGCCAATACACTTAAAGGAAAAGTTGATCTTATTTATACGACAACAGATAACAATGTTGTTTCGGCTTATGAATCACTAGTTAAATTTGCCAACGAAAATAAAATACCTCTGTTAGCATCATTCCCCGATGCAATTGAACGTGGTGCAGTTGCCGCTTATGGTATGAGTTATTACGATGTTGGCCGCCAATCAGGCAAACTTGTGGTAAGAGTTTTAAATGGTGAAGCACCAGGAAATATTACGCCAGAAATAGGTCAAGCATTACGTTTGGTGGTCAATATTGATGCAGCTAAGAAGCAAGGAATTGATTTATCAGCAGATGTTATCGAATCAGCCTATAAAGTTATCGGTCAAAAATAAATCCTTATCTTAAATAATCATCAAATCCCTTGCTCATTGAAATGAGCAAGGTTTTAAAAAACCCCTCTCCTCAAAAATTATTACTATCGTTTATTGCTAAATAACCCATTTATTTCGACAAAAACAACACAAACTGTAACAAATAATTTACACATATACTTTCTTTTAACTATAGAAAATTGTCCGATTTTGCTTTATAGTAAGCAAATATTTAAATTGAATGTAAAATAAATATTACAGGATTAGCAAATGCGAAATTCAATAATCAAACTTTTTATGTTACTCAGTTTATCCGCAGTAACATTTTTTTCATCTGCTGATAATAAAACCGAACAAAAATTTGTTGCTATCACCGCTATTGTTGAACATCCTGCCTTAGATAATGTCCGTAAAGGTGTTGAAGATGAGTTAAAAGATAATGGCTATATTGCTGGTGAAAACCTAAAATTACAATTTGCTAGTGCCCAAGGTAGTAGCGCTAATGCAGCGCAAATCGCTAAACAATTTGTTGCCAATAAACCAGATGCTATCGTAGGGATTGCAACACCAAGTACCCAAGCGTTAGTTGCTACAACTAAATTAATCCCTATCGTTTTTACTGCAGTAACGGATCCAGTTGCAGCTAAATTGACACCAAGTTGGGAAGCATCTAAAACAAATGTAACCGGGGTTTCCGATGCGTTATCATTAGAATCACAAATCGATATGATGTTAAAAATCAAACCAGATACAAAAAATATCGGTTATGTTTACAGTCCCAGTGAAGTTAATTCAACAATTGTACTTAAAGAATTACAAGTTGCACTTGAAAAACGTGGCATGAAAATCATCGCTGCACCAGCACAACGAACCTCTGACATTTCAACTGCAGCAAGAAGTTTAAAAGGAAAAGTTGATCTGATCTATACAACAACCGATAATAACGTCGTTTCGGCCTATGAAGCTTTAGCTAAAGTTGCCAATGAAAACAAAATTCCACTAGTAGCATCAGATCCTGATTCAGCTGAACGAGGCGCGATTGCCGCTTTAGGAATGAGTTATTATGATCTTGGCCGCCAAGCTGGTAAAATTGTTATTCGAATTCTTAACGGTGAAAAACCAGGTGATATTGCACCACAAGTTGGTAATATCACACAATTAACAATTAATAAGAAAGCGGCTGAACGTCAAGGTGTAACGCTATCGGAAGAAGTATTAAAATCAGCGGCAAAAGTCGTCGAAAAATAATTTAAACCGTTTTAATAACTAAACCGCCAAATTTGGCGGTTACTTTTTTAGTGGATTTTTTCATGTCATTTGAATTTTTATTAGGCTCAATTGGAATAGGACTTATTTACGCATTAGTTAGTTTGGGTGTGTTTATCTCATTTAGATTACTTGATTTCCCCGATCTAACAGCTGATGCAAGTTTTCCACTTGGTGGTGCAGTATGTGGATTATGTATGTACGTTGGTATTGATCCATGGATAGCAACATTTTTAGGTATGTTTGCTGGTTGTATTGCTGGTGCAATGACTGGACTACTCTATGTTAAACTTAATATATTGCAATTACTATCCAGTATTATTGTAATGATAGGTCTGTATTCTATTAATTTAAGAATTTTAGGGATAGGGCCATATATTATGGGCGAAACCCCAAGAATGGCAGGATCCCCTAATCTATCATTACTAGATGCAAAAACTATTTTTTCACCATTTATGGCTGAAGATTATAGCAATCAATATCTAGTACAACCTATGATGATTTTAGCGTTTGTTGTAGTTTTTTGGCTACTACTCAATCTATTTCTAAATACTCAAGTTGGATTAGCACTAAGAGCAACCGGTACTAATCAACGAATGGCAAAATCTCAAGGCATTCCAACGGGTGCGATCACTATTTTAGGGATGGCAATATCAAACGGATTAATTGCTCTAGGTGGTTCATTATTTGTGCAAACACAAGGTGGTGCCGATATCACTATTGGGGTTGGTACTATTGTTATCGGTCTTGCTTCAATTATTATTGGTGAAAGTATATTCCCAACAAAACGCATCTGGGCAGTTATGATTGCCGTTATTTTTGGTGCAATCTTATATCGATTATTTATCGCTTTCGCACTCAGTAATGAATTCTTACAAGAAATTGGTGTAGGTACTGAAGACCTAAATCTTATTACAGCAATATTGGTTGTTTTGGCATTAGTATTACCAAAACAACTAAAAAAATATTCTAAAAAAAGAGGTAAGTAAGCATGATTAAAGTAGGACAATTACAATTGACGTTTAATCAAGGAACGCCAATTGAAAATCATGTATTACGTGGTTTGAATCTCAATATCAAAAAAGGGGAATTTGTTACTATTATTGGTAGTAATGGCGCAGGAAAAAGTTCATTACTTAATGTCATTAGTGGTGATCTGATTGCTGATTCTGGTCATATTACCATTAATAATAAAGATGTTACACGATGGCCCGCTTGGAAAAGAGCTGGAATGGTAGCACGAGTATTCCAAGATCCAATGGTCGGAACTTGTGAAAACCTGACCATAGAAGAAAATTTAGCTATCGCTTACAACCGTGGCAATAATTTTACTTTACGACCAGCTTTAAATCGTAGACTGCGTGTTCTATTTAAAGAAAAACTAGCAACGCTAAATTTAGGTTTAGAAAATAGACTATCAGATATGATGGGCTTGCTTTCTGGTGGACAAAGACAAGCCGTTAGCCTACTCATGTCAACATTGCAACCATCCAAGATATTATTACTTGATGAACATACCGCAGCTCTCGACCCCAAAACTGCACAATTTGTTTTGGATCTGACTAATGAAATTGTTCAGAAAAACCAACTAACCACTATGATGGTGACTCATTCAATGAAACAAGCATTAGAATATGGCACAAGAACAGTGATGCTACATCAAGGACAAGTAGTACTTGATGTGTCAGGAGAACAACGAGATAAGCTAACAGTCACAGATTTATTAGATATGTTTGAAAAAACTCGTGGTGAAAAAGTAACTGACGATGCCTTATTATTAGGTTAATAAATCAGGAAGCAATATTTGAATATTGCTTCTTATCCAATAAGATTCGTATAAATAATTCATTATTTTTCTTGTAATTGTTGGCGAACATTCATTAAAGCAAATCCAAGCAAATTTTTTCCACGCCACATTAGCGGATTATCAATATTAGGATCATCCTGAGACAATCCTATCCCCCATATTTTATCAACCGGACTTGCTTCTACTAATATTTTTTGTTTGGTTAATAATATAAATCAGTCAACTTTGAATTCTGTAAAAACTTAGCATAATTACCATTTATGGCAATATTAAAGCAGTGTTCATCCCAAATCTTCGGTATGAATCCTTTTACTTGACGCCCTAATGCCTTTGCTAATCCAGGAGAATTAGTAGTAAGTATTTTTGATAATATTTGCTCATCACCGAATAATCTTGCTTTCTCAGCCATCATATAATGTTCTGATGTTGGATAGTAAATATTATCAATCTCAAAACGACTTGGATACCATTGGCTAAAACAACTCTTTGTTATGATAGAAGGTTGCTTTTCTACATGTCCCCAAAAGTATATATATTTATACCGTTTACCGCTTCTATATTGTTAGTGTATTTGCAATAAATCCATAGAAATTCCTTATCATCACTAACGAATATGTCATATGTATTTTCATCAAATACCAATATTGTATTAGTAAAAAAATATTTTGGTTTTTAATAGAAAAGAACTGTATACCATTCATATAACGAAAATAATGATGCCGATAAAAAGTATTTAAGATTAGGTATGATATGTAAAAGAAATATAACGTTATATTTTTGTGATAGGGCGTTGTATAGAAATTATTTGACCATCTAAAATAGTATTTATTAATCCTAGAAAGCAAAAAAGCCCAGCATTGCTGCTGGGCTCGTATATTTAAAAGTCTGGCGGCACCCTACTCTCACATGGGTAATACCCACACTACCATCGGCACTACGGCGTT
>NZ_JACFSE010000008.1:0-158792 GCF_016100545.1 Gilliamella sp. W8128 | reverse complement strand
GATAGATTGTAAAATAACTACGGTTAAAACCAAAACCATCGGCCGAGATAAAAAGACTAAACCAAGAAATTTTGAAAAATTTTGCGGAACTTTCGGAAATTGCTGAAATAATAAACGGTATGAGCTTAACTTTAGAAAGGTGAAATTATAGGTTGGGCAGGTTGGATGTTGGATGTTGGATGTTGAAAATTATAATACATATCAGATATCCTTGTCAATCTAATTTAATTATTTATTTAAAATTTCAAGCCTAATGGCATGAAATTTATCCATTTGTATAAATATGTTATAAAAGTATAGTGATTGCAAAAAACCATGCAACTTTTTTTGATGGTTTAATTGTTAACTTTTGTAAAGTTTAATGTAATATTACCTCTTCATTACTCGCTTAAAACCTATTTCGAAGAAACTTTAGGGGGATTTTTGGGCTTTAAAAACCCCTTTCCTCAACTTTTTTGGTTGTTTGAGTTTCGGACGTTTTGTTGTTTTGCGGTTATTTTTATACGGTGATTACGTCCGAGTTAAGAGGGTTGGCGCCAACCCTCTTTACCATCTCCCGCGGCGACCACGCAAGTGGTCACGATGTGACTGCCTTCCGCCTTTGTTCGCTCTTAACGCACTCTTCGTCAGCGCCATTGCCTTGGCAGGGCAATGATTCTTTAACGTTCTAACATGATTTTTCTTATATCTAGCTCTTTAGTTCAAGAACTAAGAAATAAGCACTAAGGATAAACGCAAACCCCATCAAGCCCGTCATCGGCGTTCGAACTGAGCATCTCAGAAGCGCGCATTATTTCACCATTCTCCCCTTTAACGGAGAACTGGCTATTACCAGTTGCATCACTCGTCCAAAAGTATATGGAGCGGAAAAAGGCATCACTGTAATGGTTTCTCATGCTCCCCCACTCCGTGAAAAACCCTGCTCCAATTTGACGCTGGTAACCATTACCTGATGACGATGGTGTAGCGCCAACGGCACCTCGACAATAATGAACTGCATCATTACAAGTCGCATTAGTTAAATCCTTAACCGCAGGCACCCGATAATCACCAATTTTTGTACACCATGATGATACACTTGAATATTTGTACTTACTCGTACCACGGCTAACGAACCACTGCTTTAACACAAAACCATACTTGACCACCGCATTACCACTGCTATCACGACCAACTAACTCAAATGTCTGCGGCAAAGTGGGTCTGTCGATTTCATCTGGATTATCTGAACTCTGTTGCTTAGAGTCTGTAACGGCAGGACCTGTTAAGGTGACTCGAACACGGGTCTTTGTTGGAGATGTCATCGTCGCCTTAATACCGCCATGCGAAACAGGCGCCCAAGATAAGTCCTGATTATTACCACCTATATCTAAATCAAAATATAAATTATGAGCACCAGTAGTTGGGAAGTTTAAACCATAAGACGATGGCGTAAATGACTGAGGAATAAAACCTTTATACTCCGTCCATATGTTAGCAGGACCGGCATAAAATCCATAACCCCAAAACAAGTTAGGTTTAACATAACAGATCACTGGCGCTGCTTTAGGATTAATATAATAAGTGGCAGTCCTTGGCTCAAAACGACTTTCATTAGGTATACCATAACGTGTTGTTAATGTACCTTCACTATTAGATAAGGTTAATTTATATGGTGCGTTACAAATATCCAGCTCTTCATTACGAGCAACAGAATCATAATTTTTATCAATAATGGATAACCTTAAACGACCGGTAGCGGTAATACCATTAACTCCTTCTCCATCACCATCATCATCCCCCCAATAATTATAAGGTGCGCTAATAAGTGAACTTAATGCAATAGAATCAGTGTCTGTTGGCATTAACATATCAATATCCGCAAAACTCTGACCAGCAACAGGTAAAATGATAGGATTGTCACTTGAATTAGTAGTTTTAGGAGTGAATGTTCTACCATCGGAAAGGGATATTCTAAGCAGAGCTTCGGTATTTGTCACCCGAGTAAGACCACCATCAAAGGTTAAATATGGGGCTGAGCCATGAATAATATTGGTCGTTTTAGTGGTTAATGCATAATTAGAAAAAGAGATAGACTGTAAAACAACCAAGGTTAATACAAAAACCATCGGCCGAAATAAAAAGGCTAAATTAAGAAATTTTGAAAAATTTTGCCGAATTTGTTGAAAAAATAAACTGCGATTAAATAATAAACGGTGTGAGCTTAACTTTAGAAAGGTTAAATTATGGGTTGGGCAGGTTTGGTGTTTGGTGTTTGGTGTTGTAAATTATAACACATATCCGACATTCCTGTCAATTAAATTAATGATTTATTTACAATTTTATACTAAAAAGTATAAAATCTATCCATTTGTATAAATATAGTTCAAAAATTATAGTGATTGAAAAAACTCGATGCAACTTATTTTAACTGTTTAATTGTTAACATTTGTAAAGAAGAACACTAATAGCTCGAAAAGAGCATCGATTATTTGCTGTTTATTAGAAATAATATACCCTTTATCCCCTCTTAAAAAATCACCATTTTTAACCTACTCAATAAGCAGTGTACTTCTTGATGTTACCCATGCCACCACTTATATATTTCTTACTACCTACACGGTAGTGAACAAAACAATTTACAAGATAATTTTTCGGGGGTATTTCTAAACTACCTACACGGCAGTGAACCAACCACATTTGTCTGTTGTAAAACAACATGATTTCTAAGCTACCTACACGGTAGTGAACGAGTCTGATCTCGAATTTTTAATCAAAATTGCTTTCTAAGCTACCTACACGGTAGTGAACTAGAATCCAATATACTATAAATGCAGTTGGCAAAAAGGCAAAGCGCAATTTTACTATTAAAAACCCTTTTTTTGAGCCATTTTTCAACATATTGATTTTTAATTATTTTATTTTAAGTTAAAAAAAAGGGTTAGCAATAAGTAGGAATTTAAGTTTCAAAAACCCCCTTTCCTCAAAATTTTTTAGTTCTTTATTTTTTAGTTGTTTGAGTTTCGGACGTTTGTTGTTTTGTGGTTGTTTCTATACGGCGGTTACGTCCGAGTTAAGAGGGTTGGCGCGAACCCTCTTTACAATCTCCCGCGGCGACCACGCAAGTGGTCACGATGTGACTGCCTTCCGCCTTCGTTCGGTCTTAACGCACCGGCTGTGATTTGCTCCTGACAAAACACAGCCTTGCCAAACATCCCTGTTTGCCATGCTAACCTCACTCAGTTGTAAGCACATTGCGAAAGTCGCTAAATTAAATACACCAAACTTATTTGCCAAAATAAACTCTTATGTTTATAGCGAGCTAATTTTAGTTTTAAAACCAATTTCGGGGAAACTTGGGCGGGATTTTTGGCTTTAAAAACCCCGTTCCTCAATTTTTTTGGTTGTTTTAGTTTCGGACGTTTTGTTGTTTTGTGGTTGTTTCTATACGGTGATTACGTCCGAGTTAAGAGGGTTGCCGCCAACCCTCTTTACAATCTCCCGCGGCGACCACGCAAGTGGTCTCGATGTGACTGCCTTCCGCCTGCGTTCGCTCTTAACGCTCCTTGCCAAACATCCCTGTTTGCCATGCTAACCTCCTCAGTTGTCAGCACATTGCCAATGTCGCGCTACAAAATCGCTTTTATCGCCCTAACGTTATTTTTCTTACCTCAGCTTCAATACCTAAGAAATAAGAAATAATAGTTAAGGATAGACACAGACTCCGCCATATGCTGAGTTGAAGCGAGGCCATTTATGTATTTGACCATAAAACCCTCGAGGAGTATAAATGGTAATCGAAAAAATCTTACCTTCCTCCGCCATATCTTGCGTACCATAAAAATACTCACTACCGAAGTTGGCAGAGTAACTGCATATATACCCCCATTCCGCGAAAAATCCACCACCAATGTGACGACGGGCAGTATTATCAGGTGACGAAGGCGTTGCACCAACTGCACCTCGACAGTCATAATGAACTGAGTTCATTCCCCGACAAGACGCATTAGTTAAATCCTTGACCTTTGGAAGACGGTATCCAATCTTATTACACCAAGATTCCATACTAGAATAGGTATAACTATCATAACCACGATTAACAAACCACTGCTTTAACACAAATCCATATTTGACCACCGCATTACCCCTACTATCACGACCGACTAACTCAAATACCTGCGGTAAAGATGGTTTGTCGATTCTACCTGGATTTTCTGAGGCCCATTGATTACGGTCTGTGACGGCAGGACCCGTTAGGGTGACTCGAACACTGGTACTTGTTGAATTGGTCATCGTCGCCTTAATACCACCATGAGAAACCGGCGCCCAAGATAAGGCCTGACTAACACCACCAATATCTAAATCAAAATACAAATTATGAGCACCAGTAGTCGGGAAGTTTAAACCATAAGACGATGGTGTAACTGACTGTGGTAGAAAACCCTTATCAGATTCCCAAACGGCAGCAGAAAGACCTTTCCATGTATAGTCAGAGAGTCTTCTGTCTCCTAGGTCAGGTCTTGCAAAACAAATCACTGGCGATGCCTTAGGATTAATATAATAAGTGGCATTACCTGCATTAAAACGACTTTCATTAGGTACCCCATAACGTGTTGTTAATCTACCGCTAGTATTAGATAAGGTTAATTTATATGGCGCTTTACCGTTACAAATAGTCGGCACTTCATTACGGGCAACAGCTTGATTATTTTTATCGACAATAGATAACCTTAAACTACCAGTAGCGGTGACACCATTAACTCCCTGACCATCGCCATCATCATCACCCCAATAATTATACGGTGTGCCAATAAGTGAACTTAATGCAATAGAATTAGTATTCCTTGGTACTAACATACCAATATCATTAAAACTCTGACCATCAACAGGTAACTCGATAGGATTTCTTTCTGAATTATTGGTTGTCGGAGTAAATGTTCTACCATCTGAAAGGGATATCCCGAGTAGCGCTTCGGTATTTGTTACCCGGGTTCGACCACCATCAAAGGTTAAATATGGGGCTGAGCCATAAATAATATTGGTCGTTTTAGTGGTTAATGCATAGTTAGAAAAAGAGATAGATTGTAAAATAACTACGGTTAATACCAAAACCATCGGCCGAGATAAAAAGACTAAACTAAGAAATTTTGAAAAATTTTGCTGAAATTTCGGGAATTGCTGAAATAATAAACTGTAGTGAAATAATAAACGGCGTGAGCTTAACTTTAGAAAGGTGAATTTATAGGTTGGGCAGGTTGTGTGTTGTGTGTTGTGTGTTGAAAATTATAATCCATATCAGATGTCCTTGTCAATCCAATTTTATGATTTATTTAAAATTTTAAGCCTAACGGCATAAAATTTATCCATTCGTATAAATATGTTATAAAAGTATAGTGATTGCAAAAAACCATGCAACTTTTTTTGATGGTTTAATTGTTAACTTTTGTAAAGGTGAATGTAATATTATGTCTTCATTACTCGCTTAAAACCTATTTCGAAGAAACTTTAGGGGGATTTTTAGGTTTCAAAAACCCCTTTCCTCAAAATTTTTTGGTTACTAGTTGATGTTATAACTAACGTTAGCGATTTATTGGCGGGATTTTGGCTTTAAAAACCCCGTTCCGCAAATTTTTTAGTTCTTTGAGTTTCGGACGTTTTGTTGTTTGGTGGCTAATTCTATACGGTGATTACGTCCGAGTTAAGAGGGTTGCCGCGAACCCTCTTTACAATCTCCCGCGGCGACCGCGCAAGTGGTCACGATGTGACTGCCTTCCGCCTTCGTTCGGTCTTAACGCACCGGCTGTGATTTGTTCCTGACAAAGCACCGCCTTGGCAAACATCCCTGTTTGCCATGCTAACCTCACTCAGTTGTCAGCACATTGCGAATGTCGCTAAATTAAATACGCCAAACTTATTTGCCAAAATAAACTTTTATGTTTATAGCAAGCTAATTTTAGTTTTAAAACCAATTTCAGTGAAATTATGGTTAGATTTAGGTTTTAAAAAACCCCGTTCCTCAAAATTTTTTAGTTCTTTATTTTTTAGTTCTTTGAGTTTCGGACGTTTTGTTGTTTTGTGGTTGTTTCTATACGGTGATTACGTCCGAGTTAAGAGGGTTGGCGCCAACCCTCTTTACAATCTCCCGCGGCGACCACGCAAGTGGTCACGATGTGACAGCCTTCCGCCTGCGTTCGCTGTTAACGCTCCTTGCCAAACATCCCTGTTTGCCATGCTAACCTCACTCTGTTATCAGCACGTTGCGAATGTCGCGCCCAAAATCGCTTTTTATCGCCCTAACACTATTTTTCTTATCCTTAGCTTCAATACCTAAGAACTAAGAAATAATAGCTAAGGATAGGTACAGACTCCGACGAGCATCGTCAAAATATCGTAATTCGCACTACCCATGTCCCAGCTAATCCCAAAAAAGGGATATTTACTATCATTCGTCTTATCACTCGTCAAATAGTAATTCATATAGTAATCAAAGTTGAAGTTGGAACCAGTGTAATCGTTCATATTCCCCCATTCCGAGAAAAATCCTGCACCAATGTGACGCATGTAACTATTAACAGGTGATGAAGGCTTTGCCCCTACTAATTCAGCTTTACCTTGACAACCCCATGCACCTGTTTCCCATGAACCTGTTCGACAAGTCGCATTAGTTAAATCCTTGACCTCTGGGAGACGATATCCAATATTATTACACCAAGATGATATACTAGAATAATCGTACCTACCTTTACCACGATTAACAAACCACTTCTGTAACTTAAATCCATATTTGACCACCGCATTACCATGACTATCACGACCGACTAACTCAAATACCTGCGGTAAAGATGGTTTGTCGATTCTACCTGGATTTTCTGATTGCCATTGCGATTTTGTAGCAACAGGACCTGTTAGGGTGACTCGAACGCGGGTACTTGTTGAATTGGTCATCGTCGCCGTAATACCACCATGAGAAACCGGAGCCCAAGATAAGGCCTGATTATTACCAACAATATCTAAATCAAAATACAAATTATTAGCACCAGTAGTCGGGAAGTTTGAACCATAAGACGATGGCGTAAATGATTTTGTTAGAAAACCCTTATCACGGTTCCATATGTTAGCAGGACCAGCAAAATTACGTTCATCTCTTACTTCGTCAATGCCCCTGTTACCGCCATATTTTAAATTAGGTCTTGCAAAACAAATCGCTGCCGTTCCCTTAGGTTTAATATAATAAGTGACATTACCTGCCGTAAAATAACTTTCATTAGGCACACCATAACGTGTTTTTAATCTACCGTTAGTATTAGATAAGGTTAGTTTATAAGGAGCTTTATCGGAACAAATAGTCAGTACTTCATTACGGGCAACAGGTTGATTAAATTTATCAACAATCGATAAATTTAAACGACCGGTAGCTGTAATACCATTAACGCCCTGACCATCGCCATCGCCATCATCATCACCCCAATAATTATACGGTGTGCCAATAAGTGAGCTTAATGCAATAGAATCAGTATCCGTTGGTACTAACATACCAATATCATTAAAACTCTGACCAACAACAGGTAACTCGATAGGATTTCTTTCTGAATTATTGGTTGTTGGAGTAAATGTTCTTCCATCAGAAAGGGATATCCCGAGTAGCGCTGCGGTATTTGTTACCCGGGTACGACCTCCATCAAAGGTTAAATAAGGTGCTGAGCCATAAATAATATTGGTCGTTGTAGTGGTTAATGCATAGTTAGAAAAAGAGATAGACTGTAAAACAACTACGGTTAATACCAAAACCATCGGCCGAAATAAAAAGGCTAAATTAAGAAATTTTGAAAAATTTTGCCGAATTTGTTGAAAAAATAAACTGCGATTAAATAATAAACGGTGTGAGCTTAACTTTAGAAAGGTTAAATTATGGGTTGGGCAGGTTGTGTGTTGTGTGTTGTGTGTTGAAAATTATAATCCATATCAGATGTCCTTGTCAATCCAATTTTATGATTTATTTAAAATTTTAAGCCTAATGGCATAAAATTTATCCATTCGTATAAATATGCTATAAAAGTATAGTGATTGCAAAAAACCATGCAACTTTTTTTGACGGTTTAATTGTTAACTTTTGTAAAGGTGAATGTAATATTATGTCTTAATTACGCCCTTAAAACCAATTTCGGAGAAAATTTAGGGGGATTTTAGGCTTTAAAAACCCCTTTCCTCAAATTTTTTTAGTTCTTTATTTTTTAGTTGTTTGAGTTTCGGACGTTTGTTGTTTTGTGGTTGTTTCTATACGGTGATTACGTCCGAGTTAAGAGGGTTGGCGCGAACCCTCTTTACAATCTCCCGCGGCGACCACGCAAGTGGTCACGATGTGACTGCCTTCCGTCTTCGTTCGGTCTTAACGCACCGGCTGTGATTTGTTCCTGACAAAGCACCGCCTTGGCAAACATCCCTGTTTGCCATGCTAACCTCTCTCAGTTGTCAGCACGTTGCGAATGTCGCTAAATAGGAAGCACTAAACTAATTTCTAAAAATAAACGTTTATTATTAGTAATAGCTGATGTTATAACTAACGTTAGCGATTTATTGGATGGATTTTTAGGCTTTAAAAACCCCGTTCCTCAATTTTTTTGGTTGTTTTTGAGTTTCGGACGTTTGTTGTTTTGTGGTTGTTTCTATACGGTGATTACGTCCGAGTTAAGAGGGTTGGCGCGAACCCTCTTTACAATCTCCCGCGGCGACCACGCAACTGGTCACTACGTGACTGCCTTCCGCCTTCGTTCGCTTTTAACGCACCGGCTGTGATTTGTTCCTGACAAAGCACCGCCTTGGCAAACATCCCTGTTTGCCATGCTAACCTCACTCAGTTGTCAGCACGTTGCGAATGTCGCTAAATTAAATACACCAAACTTATTTGCCAAAATAAACGTTTATGTTTATAGCAAGCTAATTTTAGTTTTAAAACCAATTTCGGATAAACTTGGACGGGATTTTTGGGTTTCAAAAAACCCGTTCCTCAATTTTTTGGGTTCGATAAGTTTCGGACGTTTGTTGTTTTGCGGTTATTTCTATACGGTGATTACGTCCGAGTTAAGAGGGTTGGCGCGAACCCTCTTTACCATCTCCCGCGGCGACCACGCAAGTGGTCACGATGTGACTGCCTTCCGCCTTCGTTCGCTGTTAACGCTCCTTGCCAAACATCCCTGTTTGCCATGCTAACCTCTCTCAGTTGTCAGCACATTGCGGATGTCGCACCACAAAATCGTTTTTTATCGCCCTAACATTATTTTTCTTATCCTCGGCTTCAATACCTAAGAACTAAGAAATAATAGTTAAGGATAGACACAGAGTCCGTAGGTTTTGCCGGTGGTATATACCATGTTATACACACTAGCGTCAAACCCACTAACCGCAAAGAATTGATTGTTAGAACTCGACTTATCACTCGTCAAATACTCCCTTCTGACGAAGTTGGTTCCAGTGTAATCGGGCATCCTCCCCCATTCCGTGAAAAATCCTGCACCAATATAACGCAAAAAAATATTAGCAAATGACGAAGGCGTTGCCGTTAATGCATTCATTTCATTTGCATAATTTTCACAAGCACCTGTATTCGATTGCCGACAAGACGCATTAGTTAAATCCTTGAGCTTTGGCAGACGGTATCCTCCAATCTTATTACACCAAGATTCCATACTAGAATAGTTAACCCAAGCATTACCACGATTAACAAACCACTGCTTTAACACAAATCCATATTTGACCACCGCATTACCTCTTCTATTACGACCAACTAACTCAAATGTCTGCGGTAAAGATGGTCTGTCGATTCCAACTGGATTTTCTGATTGCCATTGCGATGGTGTAGCAACAGGACCCGTTAGGGTGACTCGAACGCTGGAGTAGTTGTTGTATGAGGATGGTATATTGGTCATCGTCGCCGTAATACCACCATGAGAAACCGGCGCCCAAGATAAGGCCTGATTAGTACCAAAAATCTCTAAATAAAAAAACAAATTATTAGCACCCGTAGTCGGAAAGTTTAAACCATAAGACGATGGTGTAGCTGACTGGGTTAGAAAACCACGGCTATGGTCCCAAATGGCAGGATTATTATATATGTCCTGATGTAAGTCAGCTGGTCTTGCAAAACAAACCGCTGGCGTTTCCTTAGGTTTAATATAATAAGTGGCATTACCTGCACTAAAACGACTTTCATTAGGTACTCCATAACGTGTTTTTAATATACCTTCACTATTTGATAAGGTTAATTTATATGGAGAATAACAAATAGTCAGCACCTCATTACGGGCAACAGCTCGACCCCTTCTATCAGTAATAGATAAATTTAAACTACCGGTAGCGGTGATACCATCAATCCCCTGACCATCGCCATCATCATCTCCCCAATAATTATACGGTGTGCCAATAAGTGAGCTTAATGCAATAGAATTAGTATCCGTTGGTACTAACATACCAATATCAGCAAAACTCTGACCAGCAACAGGTAAAACGATAGGTGAACTCGAATTATTGGTTGTCGGAGTAAATGTTCTACCATCAGAAAGGGATATCCCGAGTAGCGCTTCAGTATTTGTTACCCGGGTACGACCACCATCAAAGGTTAAATAAGGTGCTGAGCCATAAATAATATTGGTCGTTGTAGTGGTTAATGCATAATTAGCAAAAGAGATAGACTGTAAAATAACCACGGTTAATACCAAAACCATCGGCCGAGATAAACAGGCTAAACCAAGAAATTTTGAAAAATTTTGCGGAAATTTCGGGAATTTTGGAAATTTTGGAAATTGCTGAAATAATAAACTGCGGTGAAATAATAAACGGTATGAGCTTAACTTTAGAGAGGTGAATTTATAGGTTGGGCAGGTTGTGTGTTGTGTGTTGTGTGTTGAAGATTATAATCCATATCAGATATCCTTGTCAATCCAATTTTATGATTTATTTAAAATTTTAAGCCTAACGGCATAAAATTTATCCATTCGTATAAATATGCTATAAAAGTATAGTGATTGCAAAAAACCATGCAACTTTTTTTGATGGTTTAATTGTTAACTTTTGTAAAGGTGAATGTAATATTATGTCTTAATTACGCGCTTAAAACCGATTTCGGAGAAACTTTTGGCGGATTTTTGGGCTTTAAAAACCCCTTTCCTCAAATTTTTTTTTGAAAATAATCGCAGTATTTATCCTGAATTTACTTTAAAAACTAGCTTTATCATATTTCGATAAACTAATTGGTTAAAGTCAATTTTTGACACTTGGGTCATCGACATGTAATTGGAATAGTTTTGAGATTAAAACCTGCTTCTTTATAAGCTTTATATCTTTCCCTTGCTAACGATTTTTGTTGGTCGTCGACAGGAACAAAATCGATAATATCACGATAAACACCGGCAAATTCGGGAAATTGTTGTTGTAGGTTTATTAATAAATGTCGTGCACCACTACTACGCTTTTGTGGCCAGCAGATTTCAACTGGCGATCCACCTTTTAACCCTTCACCAGCAAGGTTATGTGGAACAAAATCATCGGTATCAAGCTGCCATAAATATTCATCAATTCGCTCAGCTTGCGCTTGATCTTGGCAAGCAACCAGCACACGCTGTTTGCTGTGCCATGCTTCGACAATTTTTTCGCAAGCTAACTTTTCTTGAAATAATACCCCAGCATCATTAGCTGGGGCAGAGTTTTCTAGTAAATAGAAAATCACTTTTTTCATGATGTTTATCTACTTATTTTTGATCAAGTAAGTATTGAATTAACATGGCAACCGGTCGGCCTGTCGCACCTTTGTTGGCTCCTGATTTCCAAGCTGTACCGGCAATATCAAGATGGGCCCATTGATATTTTTCAGTAAAGCGTGATAAGAAACAAGCAGCAGTAATTGTACCGCCATCTCGACCACCAGCATTAACAATATCAGCGCAAGTCGATTTGATTTGTTCTTGGAAATCACTATCTATTGGTAAAGACCATGCTTTATCACCGGCTTTATTTGATGAGTTAACAAGTTGTTCCACCAATTGTGAATTGTTACCCATTACCCCTGTGTAATGATGGCCAAGAGCCACAATACAAGCGCCGGTTAATGTCGCAATATCAATGACAGTTTTTGGTTTAAAGCGTTCAACATAGGTTAAGGTATCACATAATACTAAACGGCCTTCAGCATCAGTGTTAATTACTTCAACAGTAATACCTGACATGGTCGTTAAAATATCACCTGGGCGATAAGCATTACCATCGGGCATATTTTCACAACCAGCCATTACACCGACGACATTGATTGGTAATTTGAGCTCGGCAACTGCTTGCATTACGCCAAATACGGTTGCTGCACCACACATATCATACTTCATTTCGTCCATACCAGCAGAAGGTTTAATAGATATACCGCCTGAATCGAAGGTTAATCCTTTACCAACTAAGACATAAGGCTGGGCTTTTTTGTCTTTAGCGCCATGGTATTCAATCACCGTCATAATTGATTCATTAGCAGATCCTCGCCCTACAGCTAAATAAGCATTCATGTTGAGTTTGGCTAATTCTTTTTCGCCAAAACAGGTAACTTTTAAGTTGATATATTGTTTGCCTAAGCTTTCACCCTCCTCCGCTAAATATTTGGCATTACAGACATTAGATGGCATGTTGGCAATGTTTTTAGTACTGGTAATAGCATCAGCAATAATTTGCCCTTGGAATAATTGACTTTCAACTTGGTTGATCGTCTGTTTATCGCTATAAAGTAAAGTTATTTTTTGTAAACTTGGTTGTTTTGATTTTGTTGATTTGAATTGGTCAAAACTGTAGGTTAATTCGCTGGTAATTTGTGGTAATTGCTTAGCGATTTCACCACTTATTGCTGGATTGAGAGTTAGAATATCCCAACAAATATTTTTAACTTTTTTGGTAGTTAGCTCTTTTATAGTAGCTTGAATCACTTTTTTAGCGGCATTTAAATCAAAACTTTTCGCTTCACCACATCCTACAACTAATATTTTTTGTTTGGTAGCATTGGCCGACGAATATAAAAATGTGGTTTTACCTAACTCACCACTAATATCACCTGATTTTATCAATTGGCTAATCAAACCATTATTTACGTTATCTATCTCTTTGATTAAGTTAGATTGTGTTTTGCCTGATTGGACAGTAATAACTAAACATTCTTCTTTTTGTTTAATGATAGATGTACTGTTTTTGATTGCGTATTGCATAGGGTTCTCTTGTAAGATATTGAATGTGAATAGTAACATTTTATCGGTTCATTAAACGATAGCAACAAAAAGATAACGAAATAGCGCAAATCGGATTATAATAGTGGGATTTGATAAGACGGATAGATAGGTAAAAACGTGATAATTCGCCGATATTTAATTAAAGAGACAATGAAAACTCAAGGAGCAATATTGTTTATATTATTGCTGATTTTCTTTTCTCAAAAATTAATAAAAATTTTATCCAGCGCAATCGATGGTAGCATTCCTCGAGATTTGATTATGCCATTATTAGTGTTAGGTGTATCAAATATGGCTGATCTTATCTTGCCATTAAGTCTTTTTTTAGGTGTGCTTGTTACCTTTGGCCGGCTTTATTCTGATAGTGAGATGGTCGCGATGCATGCTTGTGGTGTAAAAAAGAGACTTAACTATCAAGTCGTATTTTTACTTTGTGTAATGACATGTACGTTAACTGCACTTAATAGTCTTTGGTTTGGCCCTTGGTCAAGCGTAAAACAAGATCAATTAGTTGAGAATGCAAAAATTAATCCAAGTTTAGCCGGCCTACTTGCAGGACAATTTCAACAAACACCGGATGGCAATTCAGTCATTTATATTGGCAATGTCGATAACAACAAGTTAGACAATGTATTTATTGCCCAGATCAATCCTAGAAATAATCAGCGCCCTTCTATCATTATTGCCAATAAAGGAAAAACAGCCGAAGACGCCGATGGTAATCAAATTATTACCCTTGAAGATGCTAATCGTTATGAAGGTACTGCCCAGCTAAAAGATTTTCGTATATCAAATTTTCATAACTATTTGGGGATCATAAAACCTAAAGAGTTAGATACAAATGTTGATGATGATAAAGCTGATGTGCAACAATTAGGGTTATTTGAACTATTGCAGAATCCTAGTGCGAAAACCCGAGCAGAATTTTATTGGCGCTTGACGCTAATTATTTCGGTTCCTTTAATGGCTTTTTTAGTCATCCCATTAAGTGTTTCAAATCCTAGGCAAGGTAGACTGGCACAGATTTTACCAGCACTATTACTTTATCTAGTCTATTTTTTACTTTCTAGTTCGATTAGAGCTAATGCCGGCAAAGGCCGACTAGATCCTGCTTTGTGGTTTTATCTCATTAATATGGGTTATTTTATTCTAGCTTTAATCTTAAATTGTTGGGATAACTTATTTATGCGTAAACTTCGTTTAAAATATAGTGCATTATAAGGGGAAAACGATGTTTTCGATTTTAGACCGTTATATTGGTAAAACTATTTTAAATACTATTGGAATTTGCTTATTTTTGTTAATTAGTCTTTCCGGTATTATTCGTTTTATAGATCAGCTCAGAAAAATAAAAGAAGATTATGATGCATTTTCCGTTGGTTTCTATTCTCTACTTATGGTGCCAAAAGATTTAGAAGTATTTTTTCCTATGGCGGCTCTATTAGGAGGTTTAATCGGTTTAGGCATATTAGCCTCACGCAGTGAGCTAATTGTCATGGAGACATCGGGCTTTAGTCGCTTTAAAATTGCTTTAGCTGTCATGAAAACTGCCTTACCTTTAGTTATTTTAACTATGGCCATTGGCGAATGGGTTGCACCAATTAGTGAGCAAACGGCTCGCAATATGCGTTCAGAAAGACTTTATGGTAATTCATTATTAGCTCGGCAAGGTAGTTTATGGGCTAAAGATGGTAATGACTATGTCTATATTGGTCATGTTGATAATGACAGTTCAATATCTAATATTGATATTTATAGCGTGGATAAAAATAAACTGCTTTCGATCACCCATGCTAACAGAGGTGTCTTTGAAAATGATGTTTGGACTCTGTCAGAAATTGAAAAAAATGACTTAACCAATCCCGAACAAATAACGAGTATCAATTCGTTAACAATGCAATGGAAAACCAATATTACTCCCGATAAATTAAGTATTGTCGCCTTTGATCCAGACTCTTTATCTGCATCTGGTTTATACCAATATTCGCAGTATTTGAAAGATTCTGGGCAAGATACCAAATATTATGACCTATTATTTTGGAAAAAACTGATTAAACCTGTGTCAGTAGCGGTGATGTTACTTTTGGCTTTATCTTTCATTTTTGGCCCATTACGTAGTGTTTCAATGGGGGTTAGAGTGATTATTGGTATTAGTTTTGGATTTATTTTCTATATTGCCGATAATCTTTTTGCTCAAGTCAGTATTGTAATGGGGATCTATCCTATTGTAGGTTCAATGCTAACCAGCTTAGTATTTTTATTAATTAGCTATATTTTATTTAAGCGCAAAAATTAGCTTATTTATGAAAATTATCATTGCTTATTAAAAATGGTATTGGCATATACGATGATCTGAGATATGCCAATATTATCTTTCATATCAATCAAGTAAAACGTTCTCAACAAATATAGAAAAATCTACTCATATATTTGTTAATTTTAAGTAGCGATTCATTAAATTGATTTAGTTAAACAACCTTAAATATTCACCATAACCTTGCGTTTCAAGTTCTTCTTTTGGAATAAATTTCAACGCAGCAGAATTAATGCAATAACGTAATCCACCTAACGCTGCAGGGCCATCAGTGAATACATGACCAAGATGGGAGTCAGCCTCTGATGAACGCACTTCTATCCGGTTCATGCCGTGACTGTTATCTTCTTTTTCTATAATTTGTTGCTGATTAATCGGTTTAGAAAAACTGGGCCAACCACAGCCAGAATCAAACTTATCTAATGACGTGAATAGAGGTTCCCCTGAGACAATATCAACATAGATACCTTCCCGATGGTTGGCATTGTATTGGTTGTCAAATGGGGGCTCAGTGCCATTTTGTTGAGTAACATGATATTGCATAGGTGTTAATGCTGCTATAGCCTTATCTTTCATTGATTTATTCATGATTTATCTGCCTCACGTTACGTTATAGATGCTATTAATATTAGTAATTTTAAGTTGATATTAGTCGTTACGGCTCAACATCGATTGCAATACTTTATCTTTAAGCCAAAAATAATGATACAACGCACCTAATATATGAATAATAACCAATATTGCTAAAGCGTAAGCAGTGATTAGATGCATTGAATGAAACATTTGATGTAGGTTATTTGACATATCAATAGCAGGAATCGATATTAACCCAAAAACATTAAGATCTCTCCCACTCATTAAATACCCCGATAAAGGCACAATAAATAGTAACAGATAGATAAATCCTTGAGTAGATTTAGACAATATCCGTTGTAGTTTTTGTTCTTTAGGTAAAACATCAGGTACACCTTGGTCTCGAATTACTATTATTCGCCATACCGTTAATAGCCAAACAACAACGCCCAAAGATTTATGCAATAAATAAACAATTGGCATACCGCCTAAAATATTCGACATTGTCACTTTAGCTAAAAGCAGTAAAGTGACAATCACGATCAACAAAGCTGATGACCAATGGATCCATTTTTGTTTACTGCTATACTGCGGATAACTTTGCATTGCTTACTCACTTTTTGTTGCTGGCTTATCTTGCCAATTGTCAGCAATAAAATTGGCTCGTCCAGATAAGCGATAATAACGATTGTAATGTTCGGGTTGTTTTTTATAGTAATCTTGGTGGTAATCTTCAGCTGGATAAAACGTTGTTGCCGGCTCTATAGCAACATTAATTGGATGATTAAATCGTTTACTTTCTTCTAATGCTTGTTTAGATGCGATTGCTTGCTGCTGTTGAAATTTATTATGATAAAAAATTACAGGTCGATAAGAATCTCCCCGATCAGCAAACTGCCCTTGTGAATCAGTTGGATCTATTTGTTGCCAAAAAATGTCGAGTAATTTTTTATAGCTGATCATAGTTGGGTCAAAGGTTATCTGTACCGCTTCAGTATGGCCAGTATTGCCGTGGCAAACTTGTTGATAAGTGGGATTTACCGTGTGGCCTCCCGTATACCCAGAAATCACACTAATCACTCCTTCATATTTGTCGAAAGGTTTTACCATACACCAAAAACAACCACCGGCAAATGTTGCTTGTTCATATTGTTGCATAAAAACCTCCAATTAAATGATTTTAATAGAAATGATCTTTATTTTAAAACACAACACTTACTTTTGCTTGCTAGCTATGCGGTTATATTACTTGAAACTGGTCAAATAATCACCATATTATTAATCTAATGTAATTGTTTAGGAGGTGAAATAATGGCTAGTGGCTGGGCATCTGATGATGCTGTTAACCAACAAATCGAAAGCACAATTATTGATGCTATTGAACTTGCCAGACGCCAACTAAAACACGATAAACCAAGTGCTGATTTTTGTGTTGAATGTGGTGATGCAATTGCTAAAGCAAGACAACTTGCTTTGCCTGGCGTACAATACTGTGTTAATTGCCAACAAGAAATGGATAAGCAATTGGCTAAGTCGGCAATCTTATATAACCGTCGTGGCAGTAAAGATAGTCAACTTCGATAATCTATCTGTTGATGGGAGGGAGAGAATGGTCCCTCCCTTTATTATTGTTTACTGTTATTAATTATTTTTTATTATCATGTTCAGCTTTACGCACTTCATCATAGGGATAAACTAATAATTTATCGTCAAACCATTCAGCACAAAAAATATCTTTGATATCTTTATATCCTTGTTTTTTAATTTCATGCTTAAGCCAAGTTTCACTTTTATGTAATTGTTCAAGATTGTCTTGGCTAATAGCTCCATTTTCAATCACCAATACCGCGATATCTTTGTCACCTTTTTTGATAATGGTTAGTGATCCATTTAATTCGTACCAAACTTGTTTTAATTCACTAAATGCACAAATACCTTGAATATTAACCAATGTTTCGAAATCTCTAACCGGTAGATTCGCTTTAATAAAATTTTCAGAGAGTAGATGACCATTTTTAACCAGTTGTATCGGTTCTCCGTCGATAGCATCACGTAATTTTGAGTTTTTAGATTTGATGAATCGAACTAAAATAAGCAGTCCCGCCCAAATCGCTACGGCTCCAGCTGATTCCCACGCTGAAACATTAGCATTGAGTAACGTTCCCCCTACCAACGCACCAATAACCATGCTACCAACTTGATCTAATTGCGACATCGGCGCTATTTGGCTTTTACCTGATAATTTAACGTAAATCAGTAAAATAATAAGTGCAACTAAGAATTTTGGTGCCATTTCGAGTAAATACATTACTAACCTCCTAGTGTCGATCTAATTTAAACGACCAATGTTTTTGGCGTAATTGGATTAATAACAGTTAACAAGATGTATCAGGAACTAAATTTTTATTTATTTGAAACAAACGACAAATTGTTTTTTAATAGTGAGATATATATGAGAGCAGTGCTATTCTACTCTAAAAAGGAATTTAAAAAAATGATACTTGCAATAGATGTTTACTATTTTGATGATAAAGCGAAAACCGTCGGTATTTTGTTTGAGCAATTTACTGATAGTATTAAGGAGATAAAATCCGTTATCACTGATTACCAATCAAATGTTGCCCCATATCAATCAGGCCAATTTTATCAACGTGAATTACCTTGTATATTAGCGTTATTGTCTCAGGTCGATCTCAATACAATTGATGCGATTATTGTTGACGGTTATGTTCATTTAAATGACGGTAAGCTTGGTTTAGGTGGTCATCTATATCAAACTCTTGATAAAAAGATACCGATTATTGGTGTTGCTAAAAAGTCCTTTGCTGATAATAGTCAATATGTGATAGAAGTGACACGCGGCCAAAGTAATAAGCCGTTATATGTCACGTCATTAGGAACAGCATTAACCAAAGCAGCACAAGACATTAAATCGATGGCAGGCAAACATCGCATGCCAGATTTACTTACCTACTTAGATCAACAAACTAAGTTGTTTAAATTTGAGTAGCCTTCTGTTCACTAACAATAGATTAAGACTCTTTTTTACTACTGAACAATGCCAACCAATAAATTGGCCAATGAGTTTTATTGAAAAGATTATTAATTATATAAGCAATAGCAACTAATATTACTGCGCCAGACAACACCGGAAATAAAAGAAAAGTAAAATCATAATCTATTTTATCCGCTGTTAGTAAAATAACCAATGGATTAGCACCGGCTGGTGGATGCACCGCTCGAAAATATTGCATTGCAACAATTGCAACCCCCACGGCTGACGCAGCAACAATCATATCGTTACCGAATAGTTTGAGAAAAACTAGCCCAACAAAAGCCGATATCAAATGGCCAAAGATAACATTTCTTGGTTGCGCTAATGGCGACTGAGATACGGCAAACAATATCACACAACTAGCCCCAAATGGCGCCATGATATAAGTGTAACCAGTTAAATGGCTTAAGCCAATAAGACACAATATAGAAACAAAACCACCTATCAAGCTTTGCAATAATTCAATATTTTTAGGCTTTGTCGGTAACTTTTCCTTGCTGAAAAAAAATGATTTCATTATTCTTTTATCCTATTAAATGAGTAAAATATATGTACAACACCAAAAATGAACAACTCTGTACACATTCATGTTAGTACAGATCTGTTCATATATCAAACTCTTTGGATCAAAAATGAAAAAAACACCTAAATTAATAGCGTATACCGCCGAACAACTCTTTTATCAAAAAGGGTTTGCTAATGTCGGAGTTGATGAGATACGAGACCAATCAGGTTGCTCTAAAACAACGCTATATAAACATTTTGGTAATAAAGATAACTTAATTTTTGAGGTTTTGAAGATAAGGAATTTGCGCTTTCAACAAGATCTTAGCACGGCGATTAAAGATCTCGACCAAAATGATGCAATCATTCAGATATTCAAATGGCACCTAACTTGGTTTAAGCAAGATAATTTTAATGGCTGTTTATTTATAAGAGCAAACGAAGAGCTTCATCATGATCAGGCTATCAAGCAACTAGCAATTGAACATAAAGAATTTATTCGTCAACTCATTAGTCAACAACTCCCTCAAACACCACAACATATAACTTTAACGAACCAATTAATGGTAATATTAGAAGGATTACTTAATATTAGTGTTGTCTACAAAGATGATAAAACACTTTATGATGCGATGATTAATGATAGTTTTGCTTTAATTACCAGTCTTCTTTGTAACTAATAGGTAAACATACTCAATTTTATAGCTATTAAAGTAATTATGAATGTGAATAATAAATTAGAATTTACTGAAAATATTATCCAAATTAAGTTAAATAATATCGAATAATTATTGATTATAGAAAACGAACCTTATTCAAAGGATGCAAGCAGTTATTTTGCATATTTTTATTAGCCAACAAATATGCAAAATTTTATAATTTAATTTATATCTATTATTTTCAAAGCAGTATTGAGAGAATCCTAAAACATTTTATTCATTATAGAGTTTATAGCTTTTTATCCATTTATCGATCGCTTCTTGATAATTGCTAATATCATACTGTTTAGCATTAATAATCGATGAACATCTATTATGCGGAAATAATAGATAACTATAATCTAAACTTAAATCTTCTCTACCTTTTTTTTCATTATCTTTTATTTGAGCGTAAATATTATCCATTGCTTTTGGGGGATCTTCTTTATCATCAAGATAATCTCTAGACATACCCCAAAACGCTGATAAAGAATATGCTCTTGCTGGCATTTGCTCTAAAAAATCTCTATAACATTGTGCATAAATTTCACAATATGAATAATGATTAGCTTCACAATATCTGGCCGCCTCAATAGTTATAGAGTCTCGCTGTCTTTTATCTATATCCCCATAAATACAACCAGATAATAATATTACTGTTGCTAAAAGAGAAAAACTGTAACCTAATATTCTCATAAATAAATCCTAATTATCCAATATCATCTTGATATGGCCTTATTTAACTGCTTTTATAGCATACCCTAAATTAATCGTATAATTGCTAACAAATTTTTGATATTTTTGTGGAGTTTTTTTAAGATCTGTAATTATAATCAACACAATTATTAATCTAACGTCCAGCATTGGTTGCTTTAGATTGGTTAATGATTTCTAATTAAAGCGTTCAACTCAAATAATATTAATACTTTTTTATATTAAAATTCCTATTACCTATCTAAATTTTTCATTATTATTTTGCTTTTGTTTTCGTATAACATTTTATCAATATGATATTGATGACGAGTAATATCATATGATTTAGCATTAATTATTGAGGAGCATTGATTATGAGGATATAACATAACGCTATAATTGAAAATAGAATTTTTATCACTCTTTTCTTCACTATCTTTTAATTTAGAGTAGATGATATCCATTGGATTTTTCTGCATATTAAACGTATTTTGTTCCGATTCCGGCATGATATTAGATAGTAATTTGAGTGTATATTGCGCGCTTTCATTCAATTGATTGAAAATATTGATATAGCATTTGCCATAGATTTCACAGTAAGAATAATTGTTAGCCTGACAAGATTTAGTCAATTTATCCTTAATCTCAATTCCAGCTTTTTCCTCTAACTTTTCATAATTTGAACTACATGCACTAAGTAATAACAATGGTGCTAGAATAACAATTTTACACCTTAATATATTCATTTTAATCTCCGTTTAAATTTTCATTCTTTGCCCAAAGGATGAAAACAGTTATTTCCCTAATTTTTATTAGCCAACAAATATGTATAATTTTATAATTTAATTTATATCTATTACTTTCCGGGCTCTATTGAGAAAATCCTAAAACATTTTATTCATTATAGAGTTTATAGCTTTTTATCCCTTTATCGATCGCTTCTTGATAATTACTAATATCATACTGTTTAGCATTAATAATCGATGAACATCTATTATGCGGAAATAATAGATAACTATAATCTAAACTTAAATCTTCTCTACCTTTTTTTTCATTATCTTTTATTTGAGCGTAAATATTATCCATTTCTTTTGGGGCTTCTTTATCATCAAGATAATCTCTAGACATACCCCAAAACGCTGATAAAGAATCTGTCATTGCTGGCATTTGCTCTAAAAAATCTCTATAACATTGTGCATAAATTTCACAATATGAATAATGATTAGCTTCACAATATCTGGCCGCCTCAATAGTTATAAAGTCTCGCTGTCTTTTATCTATATCCCCATAAATACAACCAGTTAATAATATTACTGTTGCTAAAAGAGAAAAACTGTAACCTAATATTCTCATAAATAAATCCTAATTATCCAATATCATCTTGATATGTCCTTATTTAACTGTTTTTATAGCATATTCTAAATTAATTGTTAATCATGAATTTTTCATACTCTTCTTTAAAATCAATAAGATCAACAATTCGGTATTTTCTATTTTCATGATTATATAACAACGCCCACCAAAACGAATTCGAATTGTTATTTTGTATTTGTCGTAATTCACCATTTTTTTGTTTATAAAAAAAAGTTGTATCATCATGCTTAATTAAATAGGGTTGATGTATGTCTGATAAATAATCGTAAATTAACGATCTATAATAATTGACATCATCGACCATAACAGAAAAATCGTCTCCGTCTCCGATTTGAGTAACAAATGCTCGATTTTGGTTATATGTTTGTTGCTAATGATCCAGATAGTCATCGTTTAAGGGGTTGCGCCACTGATACGTCAAATTTTGCGTAATATAACAAAGGAAGTTTTAACTCAAAGTAGGACTTTTTGTACACCAATAATCGTGACTTACTAGAGTCCTTATAGAAAGTATGCTTATCATGCATACTTTTATTGAATTATTTAAGGAAATCGAGATTTTATAAATGTCAGGATCTCCTTTGCTTGTGTTGCAGTGTTTAATATTTCATAAAAATCAGGCATTTCAAGCAAAGCAACCAGCTCTGACATTGCGTTGATATGGCTGGTCTTATTAACTGCTGCTAAAGTAAAAATATATTGTGTAGGAATTTTATCATTCTTAAAAATAATTGGTTTTTTTAATACCGTTATACTTAACGACAAAGAGTTAACACCATCTTCTGGTTTAGCATGAGCAAGAGAGACATTTTTGGTTATCAAAAAACTGGTTCTATTTGAATTAACATTTTCAATAATTTTCTCTATGTAACTTCGGTTGATATAGTTCTTTTGTAATAATGGCAATGCAGCTGTAAATAAGGCACTTTGCCAATCATTAGCAGAGACATTTATTTGAATCAAATCTTCTTGGATCAAATGGCGAATGCCTAAACTTTGATTTTCTATGGTGGTATTTTTATCTGTTTTATAAAAATACTGATAAAGCTCTTTTTTAATACCATTTTCATTGGAAATTGTACCGTATTTTTTAAAAATATCGAGCAAGTCAGTTATTTTTGGATAGGTCAAATAAGAGTTAATTTGCGAATAAACGCGTTCCAGCAATAAATACTCTTCTTCATCGGACATGATTGGCGATACGATAAAAAACGGTTTATTTTGGTTATAAAAAACCAAATTATTTACAGTACTAAAGATTATATCGAAAAAATTGGTCAGCTCTAAGGCTTCGGCAGTTTCCATTGGCCCTAAAAATAGAAAATCAGGGAAAAGAAACTTTAATCTATTATAGACAATTGAAGAACTGCCAATACCATTTTGACAAATAATTACGGCAACGATTTGCTGATTAGTTGATATTTTATTTTCGTCGAGAATTGCCGCAAAATAGATGGTTAAAAAAGATATTTCATCATCTGGAATATCATTATTGATGATCGGATAGATAACTTTTAAGGTTTCTTTTACAATCAAAAATAGTTTATTAAACTCTTCTTTTACTTTATCTAAAATTGGATTAATGATTGGCAAACGAAAAAGTATTCGGTAATAAGCGGGTCTAAAATGGCTATAGAGTTTTTTCGAAATATCATCATTGTTATCAAATTTTATGCCTAAAAGCTGTTCAAATCTCGATAGAATAATTTGTACAATATTTAAAATCAGCTCCTGATCTACTGTCTTGATATCACGATTCCCTACCGAATTGCCCAGTAGTAGAGAAGTTAAGTATTGCACTTCATAACTGTTATCATCTATTTTATATAATTTCAGCAATTCTGATGATATATGATACTCTTTCAACTTTATTATGATTTTATTTGGCATTGAAATAACCGGAATATATTCCAGCTTTTTAGTCATTCTTGGCAATAGGAATATCACTGTATAGATAAATTCTTTTTTCCGCTTTTCACCTAATAAAATTTCATTTTTTAGCATAATTTCATTGATATCGTTTTTGATATCAAGGTAGTCAACCTTCTCTTGGTTTAAGAAAAGATCATATAAGAATGTATCATCTAAATTATTGGATAAATCTTTGAGTAAATTTCTGAGAAAAAAATTACGGATCGATAATTCATCTCCAACTAACGAATAACCTTTTTCTCTAGTATAAGTGATTAAAATGTCTTCGGAACTTAATAAAAGTTCTAGTTGTTTGATATCATTGTTTAAAGTTGTTTTACTAATATTTAATGCTGATAAAAAATGTAATGAAGAAAGATAAGTATTTACATGATAGAGCAACATTAAAAAAATATATTTTTGTCTTTCCTCTGTTGAAAAAATATAATTTTTGCCAATTTTTCCGTTAATTAAATTCTTTATTAGAAACGCTTTACTTTTATCAGGCAAAGAGTAATACAGAGCATTTTGAACAACCACACTTTGTTCATTTGAAGAGAGGTATGCATTAATTTTTAAAATTGAATAATGTAATTGTCGTTTAGTTATATTCAATAAATTCAATAAATACTCCTGATCACAAGATTTTTCAATCAAAGTGAGGATAATTTTCTTTGAATTTAAGTCAATCATACCTTCTTCCTTACTAAAAATATCAATGAATTACATAATTTATTAGTAATATCACGGATGTTTTTCCTTATATTTCTTTAATGCATTTGCAAGGCTAATTGCATTTTTACTTATTTCCTCAACCGGTCCTTTAGTTAATAAGGAGCCAATACCAATACACTCAATATCCGTATTGAGCCAATCATCAACATTTTCTAACGTAACGCCACCCGAAGACATAATAGGCACATAAGGCATCGGTGTTTTAATGATATTAACTAAAGATTTGCCATAATAATTTGAAATAGGAAAAGCTTTGATCATAGCCGCACCATTCTCTAAAGCCGTGACAATTTCCGTCATGGTGGTACAACCGGGCATATAGGGGATTTGATAACGATTGCATATTTTACATACTGCTTCACTATAATTAGGTGCTATGATAAATTTGGCGCCAGCAAGAATTGCTAATCGGGCGGTTTCACTATCCAGTACTGTCCCTGCACCAACTAGAATTTTGTCACCGTATTCTTGGTTAAGTTGCTGAATTATTTGCCCAGCATTATTGTTTGTGTAACTAATTTCTACACAATCAATACCACCGGCTAAAATACCCTCAATGATTTCTTGTGCTCTTTTGAATGTTTCAACTCTAGCTATCACTAAAAATTTACTTTGTTCTAACCGAGTAAGTATATTGGTTTTAAACATGATAATTCCCCCGCTCTATTTATAAGTGATAATAGTTCTTTATCGTATTGACTATGTCTTGGTTATCATTTGGATTCGTGACAGGTAAGACAGGTAATCGAGGTACGCCAACTTCAATACCAGATAAAGATAAACTTTGTTTAAGAACAGAAGGAATGGAAGCATATTTTAAAATCCGGCGAAATTCTTCAAGAGATTGTTGCCATTGTTCAGCTTTATCTAAATTACCGGCAATAAATTGCTTATATATTTCAACATTGTTGGTGGTTAGTAAATTAGATGTAGCTGAAATAGCACCAGTAGCACCTATTTTCAATGCTTTAAGAATAAGGGAGTCAGAACCAGAAAGAACCGAAAACTCATTTCGAGATGTATTATCTATATAGCCAGCAATATTATTAATATCGCCACTACTATCTTTTATACCAATGATATTACTGATTTTAGACAGTTTGGAAACTAGCTCAAAGGATAAATTAATTCCGGTATTTTTAGGTATATTATAAAGCACTATTGGAATAGCAAGGTTTTCGGCAATCATTTTATAATGATTATATAATTCATTTTCTTTTAATGAAACAAAGTACGGCGTAATTACCGATAACGCATCCACCCCGACAGCTATCATTTGTTTACCCAGTTTAATGACTTCGTCAGTAGAATTACCACCAGCGCCGGCATAAACCGGAACTCTTTTAGCCACTATTTCTACAACTTTTTTAGCAAATTTAATTTTCATATCATTTTCTATAACATGAAATTCGCCATTGGTTCCTAATACGAAAATACCTTGAACACCATTTGCAATTAATTTTTCAATTAAAATTTCTGTTGCTTTAATATCAATATTTCCAGAGGATTCGAATGGTGTAACCATTGCAGTTATAATTCCATTTAACATACTTTTCCTCCTCTTATAGAAGCACCTAAACTGCCACCTGGATGCCATTGATAATACATATTTTCGGTTAGACCTACGGATTCTTGAAGTTTTATTGATAAACACTGCAAAATAATGACTTCAGCAAGTATTGATATTCGTGGGGGTTTGTTTAAGTTGTCCCCTTCTTGTTTTACTCCAGCAAATAAAAATATGTCACAATGCTGCGCTAACCAAGAATTGTTATTCCCAGCAACCCCGATAATTTTTGTACCTAGTTTTTGCAAAGTACAAATTGCTTTTTTTAACTCTTCAGTTTCACCACTATTGGAAATCGCAATCACGATATCATCAGGTAAAACTTGTCCTGCCGAACCATGAATAGTTTCAGTTCCATCTAAAAAATAAGCAGGTATTCCTATTGATGAGAATAATGAAGCAATATAATGAGCAACATAAGAAGGTTTACCGATTCCTGTGACATGTACCCGACTGCCTTCATTTTTTTTGCTGATAATTAAATCCTTTGCTTTATTTAAATTTTCTTCACCAATATATTTAATATATTCTGACAATTCCGATTTGATACAATCAATATATTTTTCTAACATACAATTCCTCTACTTACGCAATGGTTTGAAAAAGATGATTATTTTTCAAATCATCTTTAATCAAACCCTCATACTTACATGGTGAAATGAAGTATTTTTTCCAATAAAATACCCACAACGTTGTAGTCAATATTTGGGAAGGTTGAGCCTTCTATTCCCATATTGCCAAATATCGGATATAAAACGGTAGGTAAAAAGGCTAACAAGAGTCCAACCACAAAAGAACCTAACATAGCGCCACGCCAGCCACCTGTTGAATTACCAAATACACCTGCGGTACCTCCAGAGAAGAAACAGATATGAGCAGCAGGAATAATGACAACTGGAAAATCTAATGCAACCATTATGGTTACACCAACTAAACCAGCCGCATAAGAACAAAGGAAACCGATAATTACAGCTGTTGGCGCAAAAGGAAATACAGTTGGGACATCCAACGCAGGACGTGAGTTTGGAATGAATTTTTCAGAAATAGAGACGAATGCAGAGGTGATTTCTGCTAAGAACATTCTTACACCAGTCATTAAAATTGACATTCCTGCAGTAAAAGTAAATGCTTGAATGAAAGGAAATACTAACCAATGTACTTTACCAGCTAATCCTTGAGTAAAGGTCTCACCTGCTTTAAATGCTGAAATATAGAACAAGACGAGCATAACAACTGCAACGCCCATTAAAAAATCGCGGAAGAAAGATAACCATTTAGGGAAATGAATATCTTCTGTTGTTTTGTCGCTATATTTGCTAAATACCTTACCTAATAAACCAGAAAGTGCATATCCAAACATATTAAAATGACCGATTGCTTGAACATCACTGCCAGTAATTCTTCGCATAAATGGTTGACATAATTGTGGCAATGCACTTGACGCGAAACCTAAAATCGTTCCACCGATTAAAATTGCTGCAGTATTAGATAAACCATAAGATTTTAGGATTAGTGATAATACACAAGCAAAGAATAGACTATGACCAGTGGTGAAGAAGATATTTTTAAATGGAGTGATTCTGGCAAAAACCAAATTCATTGCAAAACCCAATATTAGCGTAACAGAAGTCACTAAAGCATATTCTGTTTGCGCCATACCAGCAGCTGCTTCTGGTGATGCAACAATACCAACAATATGGAAACCTTCTTGAAATAATTTATTAAAATTTTGTAGAGCACCTGTCATAAGAGCCCCACCAGCACTAAAAATTAAAAAACCAATGGTTGTTTTAAATGTGCCAGTAAAAACTTCTACCAACTGTTTCTTTTGGGCTAATAAGCCAACAAACGCAACTACGCCGAGTAAAACAGCTGGAGTGCTAAGAAAACTAATTATAAAATCCATTTTAGACCTCTTCTCAATTAAATTAATCCATCTTCTTTAAGAGCAAGCTCTAATTTTTCTTTTATTTCATTTTTATCCATAATATTTTTGATTCCGATAATACGTTGTGGAAGATTCTTCTTTTCTAAATCTTCGGCAACGTCAGGTAACGTAATGATATATTTACCATTAAATCCAGGAACACCATCTAATGAAGAGTGTTCAAGGGCAATTGGAAAGGCATTTTCTTTGATGACTTCATTCAATTTAATTTTTAACATTAAACTTGACCCAACTCCTGCACGGCAGGCAACTAATGCTTTAATCATTTTCTATACTCCTTTCAAAGTTTTCTAAAAAATCTATAAAATCGTGCGGTTTTTTCACATCTTGTATAAAAGCCAAAAATTTCTCATCACTAAACAAAGATGCTAATTCTGATAATGCGGATAAATGATCATCTCCCGTGGGTGAACTTAAGCTGAACAAAAACTTGACTGGGTCATTGGCTGAATTTCCTGAAACGATAGCGTTCTTCAGTCTGGTAAATCCTATAGCAAGTTTTTTAGCGCCAGAATCTGATGGAGCATGAGGAATGGCAATATTTTTGGTAATGACGATATATGGACCAATTTCCCTTAATATAGCGATAACTTTATCGACGTAATCTGTCGTAACAGCTTCATCAATAACTAATGGTGACATCGCTAATTCTATTGCTTCCTCAAAGCTACTAGCTTCAATATCAAGTTGAATATAAGAAGCTTTGATAAGTTTAGTTAACAAAGGTTTTCTCCTTTTACAAAATCCATTTCAATTTGATTATACGAAGGCCTTGATATTAGACAATGATTATTGGGATTACTTTTTGTTGAGAAAAAACAAATAAAAAACAAAATGTGACTCGTAAAAATAAAAAATAGATAATCGGAGATGCTGACTAAGAATTTTATTGCTACAAACAAAAGGTCAAGTTAGTTAAATTTGTCTGGATTGAGCTTGATATTGATTGTTCATCTTGAACTTAGAGGAGATTAATTGCCGAATAATGACAGAATAACTAACGTTCATAGAGGATATTAAAATAATAGAATTGCCTTGTTAGAGAACTTTTTATGTTTAAATATAAGCAAAAATTGAGAATTACTAGTCCAATATGATTGTAGAATCGAAACTATTCACACCAATATTATAGAATTAACAATATGTTGATAATCTTTTAGAGGAAAATATTAGATAAAATAATCGGATTATTTCTTTATTATTGAATCTTTTGATATTTGAAATTGGAGCGGGAAACGAGGTTCGAACTCGCGACCTCAACCTTGGCAAGGTTGCGCTCTACCAACTGAGCTATTCCCGCATAAGAAGTGTTTTAAATGGTGCCCGGGGCGAGACTTGAACTCGCACGGCCAAAAAGGCCGAGGGATTTTAAATCCCTTGTGTCTACCGATTTCACCACCCGGGCTCAAAACTTAGTTCCGAAAGGTAACTGCGTTTTGGATGCTGTGCATTTTACCGATCTTAATTTTTACGTCAATAGAAAATTTAAAATAATTGTCTAATTGCTCAATGTTTGTCACATTTAAGGGAATTTTTAATCAATTCCCTTAAAATTCAGTTTTCTAAGATTAAAAATCAAAAATTTGATTAATAATCTAACTTAAATTAAACACTAAAAGAAGAACCACAACCACAAGTAGTAGTTGCATTCGGATTATCAACGACAAACCGTGAACCTTGTAAACCTTCAATATAATCTATGGTACCACCAACTAAATATTGCAGGCTCATTGGGTCAATAATCAAAGATACACCATTTTTTTCAATAGCGAGATCGTCCTCATTTACTTTTTCATCAAATGTGAAACCATACTGAAAGCCACTACAACCACCACCAGTTATATAGACTCTCAATTTTAGATTCGGATTTTCTTCTTCTGTTACTAGAGATTTAACTTTATTTGCTGCCGCATCAGTAAAGTTAATTGGTAACGCATCGCTCATTTTATTCTCCTACTTTTATTACTGTTATATTATATACCCTTGAAAAAAGAAAATACAAAGCGAAAACGTCGATTAGATAAATTTGCGTTAGCTAGCTTGAATTTAACTTAATTTTGTGAATAAATACCACTACCTTACCTATAGAGATAATCTCGATTATGCATACATTTAAATCTGAAAAACTTTACCGTGAAGCATTAGCTTTTATGCCTGGTGGCGTTAACTCACCAGTACGAGCCTTTAATGGCGTTGGTGGTACGCCATTATTTATCGAAAGGGCTGATGGTGCTTATATTTATGATGTTGATCAAAAAGCTTATGTTGATTATGTTTTATCGTGGGGGCCGATGATTTTAGGTCATAATGACCCTGATGTTGCCGATGCTGTTATTAATGCGGTACGTAATGGATTAAGTTATGGTGCACCAACTGAGATTGAAACTAAAATGGCTAATCTAGTGACTGAGCTGATGCCATCTATTGAGATGTTGCGTATGGTAAATTCAGGTACTGAAGCAACCATGAGTGCTATTCGTCTTGCTCGAGGTTATACCGGCCGTGACAAAATTATTAAATTTGAGGGCTGTTATCATGGTCATGCGGATTATTTATTAGTTAAGGCTGGTTCAGGAGCACTAACTTTTGGTCACCCTACTTCACCTGGTGTTCCTGAAGATTTTGTTAAAAACACTTTAGTTTGCGATTATAACGATTTAGAGTCCGTCAAAAAACAATTTGAGCTGTATCCCAACGAGATAGCGGCAATAATTATTGAACCAGTTGCTGGTAATATGAATTGTGTACCAGCTAAAAAAGCGTTTTTACAAGGATTAAGAAGCTTATGCGACAATTATGGTGCATTACTTATTATTGATGAAGTAATGACAGGTTTCAGAGTTGCTTTAGGTGGTGCTCAAGAATACTATGGCGTTGTTCCTGATTTAACTTGTTTAGGTAAAATCATTGGTGGCGGAATGCCGGTCGGTGCTTTTGGTGGACGTTCGGAAATAATGCAAAAATTAGCACCAACTGGCCCAATTTATCAAGCGGGAACGCTTTCCGGTAATCCAGTTGCAATGGCTGCCGGTTATACTACTTTGAAAAAATTGATGGATGTTGGTATTTATCAGGAATTAGAAGAGAAAACTTCTTACTTAGTTAATGGCCTGTTATCTGCTGCAAAACGTTTTAATGTTCCTTTTATTGTCAATCATGCCGGAGCTATGTTTGGTTTTTTCTTTACAAATGCTGTAGAAGTGAGCAGTTATAAAGATGTTATGAATTGTGATATTGAATTATTCAAAAAATTCTATCATCATATGCTCGCTGAAGGTGTTTATTTTGCACCATCCGCTTTCGAAGCAGGTTTCATGTCACTTAGGCACACAGATAAAGAAATCAATCATACGATTGATGTAGCTAGTCATTTTTTTAAAAATTTAAGTTAAGTTGATAAAATAAAGTAATTTATACCCATAGCGATTAAAATTTTAAACTAAAACATAGGTAATAAATTTATGGTTAATCCGATAAAAGAAGGTGAAGAAGCACCTCAATTTTCTCTACCTGACCAAGATGGTGAACTAGTAAGTTCCAATGATTTTGAAGGTCAGCGAATTTTGCTCTATTTTTACCCAAAAGCTATGACACCAGGTTGTACAGTACAAGCGTGTAATTTACGTGATAGTGCTGACGATTTTAAAAAATATAATGTAGTTGTTATTGGTATTAGTACAGATAAACCAGAAAAATTATCACGTTTTGTTGATAAAGAATTATTAAATTTTACCCTACTTTCCGATGAAGATCATAAAACTTGTGACGCTTTTGGCGTTTGGGGTGAAAAAGAATTTATGGGGAAAACTTATGACGGAATTCATCGCATAAGTTTCTTGATTGGTAAAGATGGCAAGATCGAAAAAGTTTTCGATGATTTCAAAACCGCCAATCATCATACCGTGGTTTTAGATTATCTTAAAAACCATTGTTAATTTTTAACTAAAGCCGATTATTTAATTAATCGGCTTTTTTTTCGCTTTTTATATTATTTATCTCTTCAAGATTTGGCCATGCATTAATAATGGCTTTAACTAATGTCGCAAGCGGTATGGCAAAAAATACCCCCCAAAATCCCCATAAACCTCCAAATATAATGACAGCAACAATAATCACCAATGGATGAAGATTGAGTTTTTCAGAAAATAGATATGGAACTAATAAATTACCATCAAGGGCTTGAATTAGAATATAGAAGAAAATTAAATAACCAAATTGTGCCGTGAAGCCCCATTGAAAGAGTGCGATTAACACCACCGGAATACTAGAGATAATAATACCAATATAAGGGATCAGTACGGAAAGTCCAACTAAAACAGCTAATAGTAAACCATAATCTAAACCAAAATACCAAAATGGGATATAAACACAGATACTTAATATAACAATATGTAAAACATTACCGACTATATAATTGGAAATTTGCATATCCATTTCAGAGGCGACTTTATTTAATATGGTACGATTCTTCGGTAATGCCTTAGAACAGTAACCCCATATTTTCGCTTTATCTTTCAATAAGAAGAACATAATAATTGGTACTAATACTGCATTAATGGCGACTGATACTAAACTAAATAAAGAACTAATTGAAAACTGTAATAGTGAATTGCCTGTTTGCACAACTCTACTGGTTATACTCTGAATTATTGAATCGAATAGACCAACATCAATTAATTCAGGATAGTGTTCTGGTAAAGATGTAATAAATTTGTTGGCAAAATTCAACATATTAGGAATATTAGTGATTAAGCTAACACTTTGTTGCCAAATTAAAGGTAATAAAATCATAATGGCGGTTAATCCGACAAACATAAATAGTAACAGTACAATCACGACGGCTAATGTATGAGGAACCTTTTTGCGTTGTAAATAATTAACCGGTCTATCAAGTAAATAAGATAGAACAATAGCAATTAAGATAGGCAGTAAAATTTTGTTGAAGAAATAGATGATAAAAAATAACACAATGATAACAAACAGTAACGATACCACATGAGGATCGCTAAAGCGTTTTTTGTACCATTCAATAAACAATTTTAACATCTATAACTCCTTATTGTTTTATTAGTTTATTTGTTGTTAATTAAGCTTACTTTTTAAAACCACCCAATATTCCTCGAGTAATTTGTCTGCCTATTTGATTAACCACTTGTCTAGTTGCACTTTTGGCAACGGATTGAACTATCCCGTCATGTTGTCCACCTTTTGATCCTGTCCTGCCAAAAAAAATTGAACTTAAAAAATCCATTACACCACCGTGCTCGTTTTGATTTGTAGAGCTTGGTGTTGAATTGCTTTCTGCTGGATTTTGGTCATTTACTGTATTGATAGTAAAACCTCGTTTAAGTTTTTCATAAGCTGATTCACGATCTATAGTGTTTGAATATTTAGAATAAAAGCGAGATTGATGAATTATTGCTAATTGATCTTCTAAAGCCATGGTTCCCATTTTTGATTCTGGGGCAATCACCATCCCTCTTTGTACTACATTAGGACGCCCTTTTTCATCTAAAAATGAAATTAATGCCTCACCAACTCCAAGCTCCATTATCGCTTTTTCTGTATCAAAGTTTGGATTGGCACGCATGGTTTGCGCTGCTACTTTAACCGCTTTTTGATCCTTAGGTGTAAAAGCTCGTAATGCGTGTTGAACGCGATTACCTAGTTGGCCGAGAATAGTTTCAGGAATATCGGTTGGACTTTGTGTAGCAAAATAGATACCAACACCTTTAGAGCGAATAAGACGAACAACTCGTTCGATTTTTTCTAATAAAGCTGGAGAAATATCATTAAATAATAAATGAGCTTCATCAAAAAAGAATACCAGTTTCGGTTTATCAAGATCGCCAACTTCTGGTAGATGCTCAAACAATTCAGATAACAACCATAATAAAAATACTGAATATAGTTTAGGCGAATTATAGAGTTTATCTGCTGATAAAATATTGATAATGCCACGACCTTGTTCATTAACTTGTAGTAAATCGTTAATATCTAACATAGGTTCGCCTAAGAAGAATTCGGCACCTTGCTGTTCAAGAGATAATAATCCTCGTTGTATTGCACCGATTGATGAGGCACTAATATTGCCATATTGCGTGGTAAATTTTTTAGCATTATCACCAATAAACTGTATTAAGGTGCGTAAATCTTTAAAATCAAGCAATAACAGACCGTTATCATCCGCTATTTTAAATACAAGTTGTAAAACGCCTGATTGAACATCATTCAAATTTAATAATCTAGCCAATAAAATAGGACCAATATCGGAAACCGTACTACGAACTGGGATCCCTTTTTCAGCAAAAACATCCCATAACGCTAAAGGTGATGAATCAGGGCGCCAATCAGTTACGCCTATATTTGCCAATCGTGATTGTAATTTGTCAGATAGTACCCCTTTTTCTCCTAAGCCAGTCAAGTCACCTTTAACATCAGCAAGAAAAACCGGTACACCAATTTGCGAAAAATTTTCTGCTATCTTTTGTAGGGTTACAGTTTTACCGGTACCTGTCGCACCAGTTATTAAACCATGGCGATTTGCCAACGATGCAAGGATGTATAAATCATTACCTTCACTTTTTGCAATAACGATCTTTTCACTCATAAACATCTCCCGTTCAAAAATTGCTATTAAAACAATCAAGAATATTGTAAGCTGAAATAGTAATAACTGCTATTGTTATTATTTTAACTCATCTTGTAAGGGGGCAGTATGTTTCCAGAATATCGTGATTTAATCTCTAAGTTAAAAAACACTGATTTACATTTTCAAAAACTATTTGAAGAACACAATCAACTTGACCAAAAAATTAAAAATATTGAAGCGGGTATTGCCGTTGATACATCTGAAACAATTGAAAGTTTGAAAAAGCAAAAATTAAAATTAAAAGACCAAATTTATGAAGTTTTGAAAAAAGCAACAGCCTGATATTTCAAAATAATAATCTTGATTAATTCTACTTTAAGCTATAAAAAAACCCCAAATTATGGGGTTTATCTCAATTTATCTTTTTCCACCAATCTACCGGTTATTGTTTATTTACTTGTTCTTGGGCTTTTTTCAATTTACGGTTTTTGATTAGTGTAATTAAATTTTTGTGTGGGGTTTTCATTTTTTACTCCTCTTGTTGTTATTGTTAAATGAATGCTCCTTAAAATATTTTAAAGATGCTGATTAAATGTATAAATATTAGTTTATTAATAATAATATTTAATCGCTTTTTCAATGATGTCATTACTATAACATAATAGTTCGATATTTATACATTTTTTAGTTAATGATGTAAGCATAACTTACATCAAGATTATTATTTTAGAACCATTGTCCAAAGCGTTTGATGTAAATCTTTTTCATTATTTGGGCAACAACACAGTAACTCAATAATGTTGCAACCAACCATGGGAAATAGGACCATGGTAATGGTTGTAGACCAATTAAGCTGCCAATTGGTGAGAATGGAATATAAATTCCTACCGCCATTATTAGCATTGTCATAACAATCACTGGGAATGCTGCTGTGCTTTGAATAAATGGAATTTTTTGTGTTCTTAGCATATGTACCACTAAGGTTTGGGATAACAATCCTTCGATAAACCAACCTGAATGGAACAGCGATTCAGCTGCTACACTATTAGCACCAAAGACAAACCACATTAATGCATAAGTTGTTATGTCAAAAATGGAAGAGGTTGGGCCGATCCAGATCATAAAGCGTCCAATATTTGGTGCATCCCATTTACGTGGTTTTTGTAAAAACTCTTCATCCATTTTATCCCAAGGTAATGATAGTTGTGAAATATCATATAATAAATTTTGGATAAGCAAATGAATCGCAAGCATTGGTAAAAACGGTAAAAACGCGCTTGCCACTAATACAGAGAAGATATTACCAAAATTAGAACTTGCCGTCATATTAAGGTATTTCATGATATTACCAAAGGTTTCACGACCACATATTACCCCCTCTTCTAATACCATTAAGCTTTTTTCCAGCAAAATAATATCGGCTGATTCTTTAGCAATATCTGTTGCGGTATCCACCGAAATACCAACATCGGCATCACGTAAAGCTGGTGCATCATTAATACCATCGCCTAAGAAACCAACTGTATGACCGTTATCTTGTAATAATCGAATTATGCGAGATTTTTGTAACGGAGTTAACTTAGCAAAAATAGTACGTTGTTCAATTTCTACTTTTAGCTCTGCATCATCCATTGTTTCAATTTCAGTACCTAATAAAGGAATACCAGGCTCTAAGCCAACTTCACGACACACTTTAATAGTGATAATTTCGTTGTCACCAGTTAAAACTTTAACCGCAACACCATGTTCACTTAATGCTGAAATAGCCTCATAAGCACTCTCTTTTGGTGGATCTAAGAAGGTTAAGAAACCACGAATAGCCAATGCTTTCTCATCTTGGACATTGTATTGCGTTTTAGTTTGTTCTGCTGAAATCTCTTTGACACCAACAGCTAATACTCTAAAACCGTCTTTATTATAATTATGAGCCAGTTCAATTAATGCTTGTTTGCGATTTTCATCCAACGGTAAATATTCACCATTTTCATAAACGAAATCCGAAATAGATAGCATTTCTTCAACTGCACCTTTACAGATCATTAAGTGATTATCATCATTGCCTTGCACAACTACAGATAAACGACGACGAACAAAATCAAACGGTAATTCATCTATCTTACGATAAAGACCAACGCCGACTTTTTTAACACTGGTTTTTTCTTCAGCAAAACGGATGATTGCTTTATCCATCAAGTTTTTCATTCCGCTTTGATAGTAACTATTGAGCCACGCTAGTTGTAACACAGCTGGATCAACTTGGCCGTTAATGTCTAAGTGATGTTCTAAGATAATTTTATCTTGGGTCAATGTACCGGTTTTATCAGTACATAAAATGTCCATTGCACCAAAATTTTGTATCGCATTTAACCGTTTAACCACTACTTTGCGTTTTGCCATTCCTACCGCACCTTTGGCAAGATTGGCACTAACAATCATCGGTAACATTTCTGGCGTTAAACCAACCGCTACAGCTAATGCAAATAAAACAGCTTCTCCCCAATCACCTTTAGTAAAACCATTTATTAGTAATACAATCGGAACCATTACTAACATGAAGCGAATCAATAACCAACTCACGCTATTTACGCCGCGATCAAAGGAAGTTTCGGCTCTGGAACCCACAATGGATTTTGCTAACGAACCAAAATGTGTATCTGCACCAGTTGCTACTACAATCGCTTTTGCAGTGCCACTAACTACATTGGTACCCATAAAACAGATATTATTGACATCAAGAACATTATCTTTATCAATATCGGCCGGATTGATCTCTTCAGTTGTTTTTTGCGATACCGCACCTAAAGTATCGTATTTCTCAACTGGAATTGATTCACCGGTTAATACTGCTTGGCTAACAAATAGATCTCTTGATTCGATTAAACGAATATCCGCTGGAATCATATCGCCGGCAGATAACAATACAATATCACCGGGGACAATATCACTTAGAGGCACTTCGATATGTTCAGCTGGCATATTTTTATTTGGCCGACGTAGAACTGTAGCTGTGGTTCGAATCATCGATTTGAGTGCCTCAGCAGCTCTATTTGAGCGAAACTCCTGCCAAAAACGGAGTAAGCCACTTAATGTTACCATGGTTAGAATGATAATAATGCCTGTTAGATCAGTCTCTTCACCACTTTGTAGTGGTAACCAATAGTCAGTCACAAAACTAACTATAGCTAATGTCAACAAGACAAAAATAAATGGATTTTTGAATGCTAGTAACAACTGAACAAAAGCCGAAGGAACTTTTTCCCGAGCTACTTCATTTTTACCATATTGTTCCAATCTTGATTTGGCATTTTCTTGGGTTAAACCAGAAAGGCTTGATTGAAATTTAGATAAAATGTTATCTAGACTGTTTTGAGCTTCCTCAAGTGCTTTTATAGTTAAAGTATTTTCTGTCTTTACTTTAAATTTGTTTTTAATCATAGTTGGTACCTATCTATATTTTTTAGACAAAAGAAACCTATTCCTTAGTTAAACATAACAAGGCATTAATAAGTTTTAATTGACCAAAATTTAAATGCAAAGCAATAACTAGCCAATAAAGCTAATGCTTGGCACGAAATAAAATTATTGAAAAATAAATTTAATTAAGAATTAGATACAACTAGGTGGCTCTAAATGTTTATCAGTAAGATACAATACTCGTAAAAGTACTTTATGAGCACAATGATGTTTTGAGTTTGTGTGATAGCGTGTAGAAAATTGCATATCGTTCACCGTTACCGTTTTTATCAATTTCGGCTCGTGAACTGAAAAAATAACTATTTAGACAGGTTCATTAACCGATAATGATGTGTTTTAATTTATCTCCCCACATTTTGGGGTGACCCGATTGAGTGTCCATATTTCTCCTGTAAATTGAACTCATCACTTTGTATTTCAACTTTTCTTAACCATCATTTTTAACCACCTTATAATTAAAAAAGTAAGAAAAGCTCAAAGGCGAGCACTTTATACGCTTTTAAATTTGAGAAGTCAACATAATATGTAAAATTAGACTTATAACTGCCTAAAAACAGCACTAATAATGCCGTTATTAGAAAATATTGTATAGAATTAATACCTGTTTTATATAATATCAGTTACAATTGCCCAATTGTCATCAACATTGGTTAATCTGAATGGATCTTACACAACTATTACAAGATAATTGGTTTAATTTATTTCTTATTTTTACACTCTCTTTTGTTGGCTTTATTTATAAAAAAAACACGCCAAAAAACTACTTTGACAATATTATTAAATATGCAGATATTTTAGAAAAAACACCACAACCAAATTATCAAAAAGATTATTTAAATAACATTAAGAAGAAATTAATTTGGGAAAAAGTCTGCTTCTATAAATCAGGTAATATTAACAAAGAGAGAATTGCTATCTCATTGGTTAATGCTGATAAACATAACATTATTGAACTATCACAATTAAATCAATTCACTCAATATTTTGCTATCGAACAAAATCGAATTACGCTACTAAAACCTTTTTTAATTAAAGAGGTAATTTTAAGTGCCGCTGTTTGTCTGTTTACATTTATTATGTTAATAACCAATTTGCATACTATCTTTAAATCAGCTTGGATTATTAATGTGATTATTTCTCTATTAACAATTTTCATTATGATTTTTATAGTTAGTCAATTTGCTAAAGGACCATTAAAAAGATTAAATACTTATCGATTAATTTTGAAGGATAGTGACTTTTTAAACAGAGCAAATCAAGAATTTACGAATATACTTGCTGAAAATCAGGAACTAAATGAGTCTATCGTTTCACAAGAAGTTGCAAATGAAGAATCAACAGACTAACTAAAATTGTTTAGATTTATCAACTAAAAGGATAATCAATAATTGCGATATTATCGATTATCCTTTTTTCATATTTGGGGATGCAGATTGAATTTTCAATCGTGAATGTTTTAGTTGTTCAACTAGACTCAGCAAAGATGAATTTAATTGATACATAAACTGCTGATAGCTAAACTCCTTTTTACTAATTTCTTCTAGTTGTAATTCCCAATGTGCAGTCATATCTGGCATTGAGACACTTTCGGGTAATGATAGAATTAAATTCTGACCAATTGGTGTTGAACGTATTGATTTACCTTGTCTGGTCAAAAATTGCCGTTTGAATAAAAGTTCAATTATTCCTGCTCGTGTCGCTTCAGTGCCCAACCCATCAGTTTCGCGTAAGATTTTTTTTATCTCAGGGTCTTTAACAAATCTCGCTATACCCGTCATTGCTGAAAGTAAAGTTGCATCGGTAAAAGGTCGTGGCGGTTGTGTTTCTTTACTGAGTAACTCTGTATCAATACATTGTACTAATTCGCCTTTTTTAACTAATTTGGTTAATAAACCATTGTTCTCATCACTATCTTTATCACTCTCGGCTTGATAATTTTTACTTCTAAATAGAACTTTCCAACCTTCATCTAACATTTGATTGGCTTTAGAAGTGAACTTACCACCACCAATATCAACATCTATTTGTAATTCGGCATATTTATAAACAGGATAAAATTGTGCCAAATATTGTGTTGCTATCACTTGATATACTGCTTGCTCGTTAGTCGATAAATTATCCATTTTGGTTTTACGTAAAGTTGGAATAATGGCATGGTGAGCTTCAACTTTTTTATCATTCCACGCTTTAGAACGTAAAGTGAAATCAGCATCATTAATTGCAGTTTGCAGTTCTGAACAATTGTTTTCGATGGCAGCTTTTACACCATTAATCTGTTTTAAATGCTCTTCTGGTAAAAAACGACAATCGGAACGAGGATAAGTAATTAATTTATGTTTTTCATATAAAGATTGGCAGATATCAAGCACTTCTTGCGCACTTAAACCATTCCTTTTTGCCATTTCAATTTGTAGAGCCGATAAATTAAACGGCATTGGTGGCGCTAATTCTTTCTTTTTGTTACTAACTTTATCAATAATGCCCGACTGATCTTTTATTCGTTGGCAAACATTTTCAGCCAACCGTTTAACCAAGACACGACCTTCTTCATCCTGATAAGGTGCACAAGCTTCACTTGGTTGCCATTTGGCTTTAAATATTTCGTTATGTTTGGTTTGTAATATAGCAAATACTTCATAGAATGGTTTAGGAACAAATTGCGTTATCTCTAAATCACGTCTAACGACTAAGCCTAAAATAGGAGTTTGAACTCGGCCAATAGATAAAACGCCTCGATAACCATTACGTTGACCAACCAGAGTACAGACTCGGCTCATATTCATGCCATACAGCCAATCAGCCCTCGCTCGAGCTAATGCCGAAGTGGACAAAGGAATAAAGTCTTGGTTACTACGTAACTGTTCAAGTGACTTTTCAACAGCACTGGCATTTAAATCACTAATCAAGCAACGCTGAATAGTTTTACGTTTTTCTGGTGTTAGCTGACAATAGTTTAGCACTTCGTCCACCAATAACTGCCCTTCGCGATCTGGGTCACCAGCATGAACAATCTGATCTGCAGATTTAATCAAATCCACTAAAATATTGAATTGCTTTTCAGTACTACTTTTAGGCATCAATATCCATTTATCAGGCACTATAGGCAAATCATCAATTGCCCATTTTTTATATCGTTCATCATATACTTCAGGCGTGGCTTGTTCTAATAAATGGCCAATACACCAACTAACAACATCACCATTACTGGCTTTTATAAACCCATTCCCTTTTTGATGAGGTTTTGGCAAAACATCAGCAATAGCCCTAGCTAAGCTGGGTTTTTCGGCAATAAATAAGCGAAAAGATTGATTAGACTGCATAATAATTATTATTAATCATAAATTTTAATTAGAACAATGTTAGTATCATCCTTAGAATATCTTTGTGAAATATAACTAATCTGTTCAGGTTTCGGTTTAACAACTAAAAAAAACAAGCAACCAATATTGATTGCTATCGAATTAGCTTGTAATGCGTTATCTGTGCCTATTGGCGATTAAAAGTGATTGTGGTACGCTTGCAAATAACGATTTGATATTCTGTTTACTCCTAATCTCATGAATATTTATCATATTTTATTTATATTTATTTTAAAAGTTAATTCTTTTACCACCATTTTTTTAGCTTAAGCCATAAAACAGATACTATGCTAATCACAATTAATAGTACGATTAAGCCAACAAAAGACCACTCTTTTTCATTAAAAGGAATACCGGCTAAATTAACCCCAAGTAAACTTGTTATAAATGTAATTGGCGTAAAAATAATGGTAAATAGTGACATTAAATAGATACGCTTATTGGTCGATTCAGCTAAAATACTATTTATTTGTTCCATAACTGAACCAATTCTTATTAGGCAACTATCAATTTCAGAAACATAATGATTTTGTTGATTAGAGATATCATGAAGCCGTTGACGATCGTTGTCATCAATCCAAGATATTCTTTCGGTCGAAATTTTTACAAAAATATCACGCTGTGGCGAAAGTAGACGACGCAGTATGAAAAGTTGTTTGCGCACTCTGCCGATCTCTTTATGGGAAAAAATCCGCTGATTTAGTAATAAATCTTCTAATTTTATTATCTTATTGTGAACACCATCAAAAGATAAATTCACTTGATCACAGATTAATTCTGAAAGCTGTATCAGCCAATCGGCAACATCAACAGGGCCAATACCTTTTTCTAAATTTTCTTTTAATTTAACGATTGCATCTATTTTTTGATGTCTGGTTGAAATGATCAAATTATCGGTAATATAAAAACGAAAAGTAACAATAGGATCAGGTAGTTCATTTGGAGTAAAGTTTACCCCTTTCAAGACCACTAAAATACCTGAATCACAACGGATCTCCTTTGGAAATTGATTAGCTTTAATCAACTCATTTTTAACAAGATCAGGTATTAAATTTGTTTGATTAATCCAATTAATAGTTTCACTTTTAGCAAAATCCAGATGTATCCAATATGGTTGCTTAATAGAAGCTTTAGATCCATCATTCAAAGGATTTGCTTTTCCTTTACCATCCAATTGGCAACTAAAAACAGGTTGTGCTGCAAGTAGATCTGAAACCAGAATAGAGTTATCGCTATTTTCGTTAGTCATCATCAGCCCCATTTATTAAGTTTGCTTAATTATATACTGATTTTGCGTTAAAATGCAGCGAATGATTAATAATTGATATTTTTTACTATTGATATTTTTTACTATTAAGGATTTAAATAAATTTGCGGTATTGATGATTCGCTAGGATGAGCAAAAATACCCAAATCAACCCCATACCAGCGTTGAATATTTTCTACCGTCAATACCTGTGAAGGGGTGCCTTGTTCAACAATTTTACCTTTATTAAGCAAAATTATTTTATCCGCATATAAGGCTGCTAGATTGAGATCATGTAAAACACAACAAACTGCCAATTTTTGTTTGACTGCTAATTGCTTTAATAATCGTAAGGTATGTTGTTGATGATAGAGATCGAGAGCTGATGTTGGCTCATCTAAAAATAATAATTTTTCACTAGGTTGCGGTTGCCATAATTGCGCTAAAACTCTTGCTAATTGTACCCTTTGTTGTTCTCCGCCAGATAATCCTCGATAATCACGTTCAGCAAATTGCAAACAATCTGTTTGTGACATAACTTCATCAATTGCTTCATTAAAATGGACTTTACCATAAGGTGCTCGCCCCATAGCAATAACTTCTTTTACCTTGAATGGAAAAGTAAGTTGGCTTTGTTGTAACATCACGGTTCTAGTTTTAGCCAATTGTTTTTGTGGCCATTGGGACAAAGGACGGTCGAGTAAATAACATTCTCCAGAAGATGGTTTTTGATAACCTGTTAATAGGCGTAACAAGGTTGATTTACCAGCACCATTAGGACCAATAATAATAACAATTTCACCAGATTTTATCGATAAAGAAACATCGTTAATTATCATTCGACTGCTATAAGCAAATGTCAGATTTTTAGCAATTAACACTATAAAGTTCCACCAATTATTTATGTCTTAAAATAAGCCAAAGAAAATATGGACCACCAATTAGGCTAGTTAAGAGACCAACAGGAATTTCTGTCGGGGCAACTAATGTTCTAGCTAAGGTATCTGCTAACAGAAGTAAACATGCACCTCCTAACGCAGAACCAGGAATTAACCATTTATGATTTGCTCCAATTTGCAAACGAATCATATGTGGAACAACTAGACCAACAAAAGCAATAATGCCACTCACTGCAACTGATGCACCAATTAACACAGCACAAAGCAATAACAGATAGCGTTTAGTGCGTTCAACATTAATGCCTAAATAATGAGCATCTTCATCACCTAATTGTAATATGTTAAGCTCATGAGCCAATTTGATTAAGCACAATAATGCTGGAAAAATTAACGATAGCGACACAATCACCAGATCCCATGAACCTTTACCCAAATGACCCATTGACCATAAAGAAATTTGTCTTAGTTGTGATTCATCACTGATATAACTCAAGCCGCCCATTACTGCGCCAATGATGGCATTAATAGCAACGCCAAGTAAAATCATTTTAGCTAGATTACATTGTTCATTAAGACTATAAAGGTAAATAAGTGCACAAATAAATAAGCTACCAGCAAATGCTGCAACCATTTTGCCGTAAAGCATCATAATTGGCGGGAAAACAGCAGGAAATAAAATTGTTATACCGACCATTAGACTCGCCCCACTACTAATACCTAGCAAGCCAGGATCAGCTAAAGGATTTCTGAATAATCCTTGCATCACAGCACCTGCACTTGCTAATGCCATACCAACAATTATCGCTAAAATAATTCTTGGTAAACGAATATTGCACCAGATATTCCATAAAGGATCATCAAATGACATATTCATTAGTTGTGTAAATGATAATTTTAATGCCCCTGAATTTGCAGAATAGATCATTAAAATTAATAGCAAAATAAATAATCCCAATAATAATATTGGTTGGCTAGATTTGCGCACCAATTAACCTCATATATTTAATACTAATAATTTACTGTTAGATTTGGGTCGACAACACTATATGCACGATTATCAAATTGTTGATTTGCTATTTTATCCATGATTATTTTGGCTAATTCTTTACGATATACGAAACCGTGAACTTCTTGAGCAAAATAGCATTGACCATTATTGGTTAGTTCACCATCGCGTAAACCGCCGGGTCTTAAGATCACATAATTCAAGGTACTCGTTTGTAACCAAACTTCAGCCAAGGATTTTTCGCGCACCGCATTACCAAATGCTTGTTTAGCTCGTAAGGATAAGGTTGGCCATGAATCACCACAACCAAGTGAAGTGACTAAAAGCATCTGTTTAACACCAGCTTGTTCAGCACAATCGATGATAATACGTTGAGCAATATAATTCCCCGTTTCACCACCTAGCGTTGAAATAATAATAGCTTCAGGCCCTGCTTGCAGACAGATCTTTTTAACTAGTTCTTTATCGGTTGCATCACCTACATAGGTTTCAATATTTTGTTGAGCTAATTGTTTTGCAAAGTCAGCATTGCGGACTAAAGCAATACAACGCCACTCTGGATGGCATTGTTTGATTAATTGCGATACTTGATAGCCAGTACCAAGATGTGCGCTTACACCAAAAATAATTACTGTTCTCATGTTATTATTTCTTTAAATTAATTAATTTTTTTTGCTAACGCTCTAAATTTTTCTAGCTGATCGGCTTTTAATTGATGCTTTTCATCACGGCCAACGAAAATTTTAAACATTGATTGGCCTAAATGATTAAGGAAAATTATCGATGCAGTCGACATTTTCATAAATTTTCGTTCGATAAATGCAATATGTAGACAATGTTCAGCTTTAATATGACCACTCAAACCTTTTTGATGACGTAAATTAAAGTATTTTTGACTATGCGTTCCTGAAGGCAGTTCTCCTGAAATCTCGGCAATAATATCCCCGGTATGAATTAAAAATAATACGTCACCCCAAGTTGTTACCTCCTCCCAAATCATATCAAAATTGCTACCATCAACAATTTTAACATCTGGTATTGCTTGGATTACTTGTGTTAGTGTCACTTTATAATCTTGCGCTATTTTTTCTAATAATTCTTCTGGGTTTGATTGCATATAAGTTGCAAGATTATTTAAAACAGTTGGTTTATCTACCATAGTAATTTTCCTTAATTATTTATTTTTTAAATGGATGTTTTGCATATGTGGATGAGCTTTAGGTATACCATTACCTTGTTGCATGGCTTGTCTGGCTTGAGCCATCTTTTGCTGTAATTCGATATGTTCTGGATTATTAAGTTGCAATAACAATTGCTGCAATGCTTGAACTATATTACTCGACCAAAAACGGCCTGATAAAGTTAATCGTAAACAACGATCTTCATTTTGCAGCAAACCGACTTCATGCCATTGTTTGATAAGTGGATCAAAGAGCTCAGCTTGATTGGTTAGTTGCGTTAAATCTATGCGCCCTTTTTCTATACCAGCTTGTAATTTGTGCAACCAGTCCCCAACTAAAGGTTTACCGGTTAACATCATCAACGGTTTTTTACCTTGGTCTAATAAAGCATAATATTGACTCAAATCTCGATGGATCATATAGGATTGACCATTTAATTTACCACCAGCACAAGAACCAAATCCAAAAAAATGCGAGCCTTGTTTTATCAGAAAATTATATAAATTTCGTTCGCGACTGGTTTTTGCCCAATGCGCATTAGTTAAATGAGTCCAACCTTGTTTAGCTAAATATTCAGCACCTTGATGGTAAAAACCACACTTATCAATAACCGATGGTAATTCAATTCTTTTATTTTCAACTCCTTTCGCTAAAGGAGTCGTTGGTAAAAGATTTAAAGAGTAAAGATCAACGCCATCAAGCGGAAGTTGATCAGCAATTGCTAAATCTCTTTGCCAAGTAGCGGTTGTTTGGTTAGGTAAGCCAAACATCAAATCACAAACGAGAGCAACACTATCTCGAGAAGCAATATTTTCGAAACGTTGAATAATCTCTTTTTCTGATGATTGGCGTCCTAATCGTTGTCTAATTGCGGTATTGAAGGTTTGAATACCTATTGAAAAACGATTTGCGCCAGCTTCAATATAACTATCAATTTTTTCATCATCAAAATCAGAAATTCGCCCTTCTATGGTAATCTCACAATCAGGCGCTAAAGGGGCATGTTGTTTAAAATAACTAATTACTCGTGCTAACTGTCCAGAGGCCAATGCAGAAGGTGTTCCACCACCAAAATAGATAGCATGAATTGGGGCCGACTGCATTGCTTTACTATTGATTTCTAAAGATATTTCTTGTAGCAAATAGTCTATATAAGTTTTGGTATCAAACTTACGTAATGGATTTTGATAAAAACCACAAAACTGACAATGAATGTCGCAAAAAGGAATATGTAAATAAATTAGCCTTTTTTTGCCAGCTAAATTTGAATTTTGTAGGTTATTCCATTGTTGCTCTAATTCTTGAGGCGGAACAGGTAAACTTGCTTGTAATGGCATCACAGCCCAACGATCTTTAAAAGGTAAAACCGAATTTAAAGCGTAATAGGTACTTACATCAAATGATTTCATAACATCCATTCATAAAAATAATCTTGCTGAATTAAATAATAATTATTCTCATTTATCAATGTTTTTTTCATTATTAATTATTAAGTAATAATAAATTATATAGTACATCAGATCATAAATATCCAGATATGTTTACTGCTCCTAGTTGGACTTTCCAACTAGGTTTAGATATTGATTTTTAATCTAAAAACAAATAATCATTCCACAAATAATTGCTGGAGTTGTTAAAAATAGTTTTTTTCAGAGAAAAAATAACAATTAAAATTCATTATAAATTATTATCAAATGGGTACTTAATCTGCTTTTATAGCAGTATATTGTTAGTTATTTAACTAATAATTAGAAATATTTGAAAAAAAATTTTCAATTTTATGTTTATAATTTATTGATTATAAATTTATTATTTATTTAAAAAAAAGTTTATTTTTATTCTTAAATTTGGCTTTTTTTTGCTCTTCTGCTGTAAATCCTTACAGATTTTATGTTGATAATGGTTCTCATTTTCACTATATTATCCAGTCTAATTTTTAAGCCATGGTAGGTAAATAAGTAATGAAAAAAAAGTTTACGGAAAAATTTGTGTTATTTTTGCTGATTTTCAGCATTAACAGCCTAATTAATTTCAGTTCAGCTAATCAAAGAATCGTTATTGCTGGCGGTGCTCTTACTGAAATTGTGTTTGCCCTTGGCGCTGGAGATCAAGTTATCGGTGTTGATAAAACGAGTAGTTTTCCTAAACAAGTTAAACAATTACCACAAATCGGTTATTGGAAATTATTAAATATTGAAGGAATTTTATCGTTAAAACCATCGCTGTTTATCACATTAAGTGATGTTGAACCTGAAAATATTATTGATCAAGTTAATCAATCAAAAGTAGACGTTTTAGCTTTGAAACGTGTACCAGGGACAATTGAATTACTTTACGAAAATATTAATAAAATTGCAGTTAAATTAGATAAACAAAAAGAAGGTCAAGCTCTCATCGAGAGAATTAAGACGAATATTGCTGACATTGAAGCGAAAGTTGCTACACATGCACAAAAAACTAAGGTTTTAGCTTTAATGAGCATGGGAGGAACTAACTCAGTAGCAGGGAAAAACACGACTATTGATGCATTAATTACCATTGCTGGTGGTGAAAATCTTGCAAATCATAATAGCTTTAAAAGTTATACTGCTGAATCATTAATTACCCTAAATCCAGAAGTTATCATATTGAATAAACATTCAATTGATCAACTAGGCGGCTTAGATAAAGTTAATACGATTCCGGGTATTACTGAAACGGCAGCGTTTAAAAATAATCGAATTACCATTATTGATGATAGCTACTTATTTGGCATTGGCCCACGAGTTGATGAAGCAGCCAAAATACTCTTCCAAAGTTTTTATCCGCAATAATTTATTTTAAAAAAATTTAATAAAATTTTTATTAATTGAAGCAATAGATGTGCACTTTATTATTTAGTATATCTGATTTGAAAGGACTAACATGTTGAAGTTTAAATATTTAAAAAATACCAGCTCATTAGCATTAGGTTTAACATTGGCGTTACCTGCTATTGCTGCTGATAAACATAATGATCAAAACGATATTGATACTATTACCGTTACCGCTCATGAAGCAACAAAAAAACCCGGAACAAATACCGAAATTTCGGAGCAAGATATTCGCCGTGATGGAGGGACTAACTTTGGTACCATTATGCGTTATCAACCGCTGATATCTGCTTCTGGTAGCATTTCTGGCTCAAGTAGTGGTAAAAGTAGTTGGGACCGTGGTGGATTTACCGGTTATAATATTCGTGGTTTAGATGCTAATCGTGTTTCAATCGATATTGATGGTATGCCATTACCAATTGCTCAAGGTCGAGTTAATTCAGTAGGTCGAGCTGGATTTGGATCTTATGGTATTGGCCGAGATTATATTGATACTTATATGTACAATAAAGTTGATATCCAATCTGGCGCAACTTCGGTTAGTAACGCTAACAATGCTTTAGGTGGTTCAGTATCATTTCAAACTAAAACCGCAAGTTATTACCTCTATCCTGGAAAAACCAGCTATTTCGGTTTCCAAAACAACTATGACAGTTCCGACCGAAGTTATCACCAAGGTTTAACCATGGCTGGTGGTGATGAGTATCTAAATGGTATTTTGGTATTAAGTCGACGCGATGGTCAACAAACTCGTAACTATGGTGATTCAATCAATAGTTATCCAGAAAATTGGCACTCTAATTCAATCTTAGCTGGTTTTGGTTGGCAAATGACGGATGAACATTTAATCAACACCACTATTGATTACAATAATAAAACCAAAAATTCTCATTATGATACTTGGGATAGATATGGTAAAAAGGTTGAATCATTTGATAAACAAAGAAGCAAAAATAATCGTTTCAATCTTGCAATTAAAGATCAATGGAAACCGACAAATATCAGTTGGATTGATAGTTTAACCACACAATTGAATTATCAACGTACTAATGTTTATGACAATACCGACATCCGTAATAAAACTAAAGGTAATTTTAATACCCAAACGAACTACAATACCAAAGCTTATAACTTTATTACAACTTTAATCAAAAGTTACGATAACCAACGCATTAGTGCTGGTTTAAATGGTAAATGGAGTGAAGATGAATCACCATTCTTCTCATCAGCTAAATCACCAAATACTAGAGTATTCCCTGATGGCGATTACAGTAAACCACAAGCCGATAGCCGTAGTTATCAACTTGGTGGCTTCTTCGAAGATCGGATAAGCTTTAATGTTAATGACAGTAATAATTTTTATTTAGTTCCTGGTGTCAGAGCTGTTTACCAAAATACTAAACCGCGTAACCTTGAAAATATGTCATTATCAAAAATAAGTAGTAGTCAATTAGGTAAACAATACAATGGTAATAGTGATTTTAAAGTATTACCTTCGATGGCATTTATGTATGACATTACCCCTGATTTCACTGCCTATTTGCAATATAAGCGTGCAGCACAAATGCCAAATCAGAACCAACTTTATGGCTCTTATTTAGCGCATAGCAACATGTATGTATTAGTAGGCGATTCAAATCTTAAAACTGAAACTAGTGACAACTTTGAATTAGGTTTAAAAGGACAACCTGTATCGGGTGTGACACTTTCATCATCAGCTTTTTATAATAAATATAAAAACTTTATAGCTTATACTCGCTATAAAAAAGACTTCGTTGGCATTGGTAACCGTATTGTTTATCAATCTGAAAACCGTGATAAGGCTTATATTTATGGTGCTGAACTAAGCAGTGAATTCAATATCGGAAAATGGATTGAACCGGTTAATGGTTTGAGCGCCAGATTCGCAATTGGTTATAACCAAGGCAAATCAAAATCGAGTTATTTAGGTGATAAATATATTGAGATGGATTCCATTGCACCAATGAAAAGCACTATCGGCTTAGCATGGGACGATCCAAACAAGTTTTACGGTGTAGCGATTACTGCAACCTTCCAAAAAGGCAAAAAGGCCGAAGCAACATCTCGTGAAACTTATGGTAATGATGGTAAACCAATTGATAAATCTAAAGATGATTACTTTAGAATCGCTGGTCATGGTATTGTTGATTTAACTGGTTATATCAATATCACCAAAAATGTGAAGCTAAATGGTGGCATCTACAATCTTACTGATCAAAAATATTGGGATTATCTAAGTAATAATAAATTATATAGTACATCAGATCATAAATATCTAGATATGTTTACTGCTCCAGGCCGTACTTTCCAACTAGGTTTAGATATTGATTTCTAAAATCAAATAATCACAGAATAAAAAATAACCCGCTTTTGCGGGTTATTTTATTAGAATAACTGATATGACTATTGATTAATTTTTTCAACAATAAACCAATTAATTATTATAATTTTGGTTATGTTACGCTCTTTTTAACCAACTGAAAACCTAGGTGCAAAAATAAGGAAGAGAAACATGAAGAGATAACAACATATAGGAACAATTATAAAAAATATCCCAGTAATTCTTAAAAATTTATGAGATGAGAATAAAAGAAATATACCAACAACTAAAACAGCGAAATAAACCCACCAATAAATAATCAAAGTAAGTAAAAACACTCCCCAGCCATTTAACGCCATATTTAATTCCTTTTTAAATTGTTTTATCTCTGTATGTCATAGATTCTATCATTGTTAGGAAAATTTAAAAGCATATTCAAAATGGATATTGCAAATAAATCACTATATAAAACAGATCGAAAATTATAATTGTCTTACTCTAAATTAATATCAAAATAGCTAATTCACCAAAAGAAATTAAATAATAATAAAGCATTAAAGATAATACAAAAAACCTTTATTAAAACCCTAAATAATTAAGTAAAATTTTAAAATGAGGTCACAGAATTAAAGCAAGGATAATCAGCAGTTAAGCTTAGCGACGGTAAACGATTAGTTATCATAGATTTTAATGGCGTCCCCTACAGGATTCGAACCTGTGACCTACGGCTTAGAAGGCCGTTGCTCTATCCAGCTGAGCTAAGGAGACATTGAGTAGCAGAATTGATATAACGCAGAGTATTATATAAAGCTATTTTGATCCGTCAATGCTTTTTAATGGATTATTAGATTATATAGTCAAAATATCATCAATTTAATGACATAATTGATATGTTCAAAATTTTTCTAATGAAAAATCGGGTATTTTGTTAAAAATAAATAAAATTTATTTATTATTAAGCCTAAAAAACCCCTTTCCTCAATTTTTTTATATTATTGCTGATTGGTCAGATTTAATAATAAACTATGATAGCAATTCAATGACAGTCTTATCTCAATTGAAATATTGGTCTTTTATTTAGCATTGGCTATTTGTGCTTTTAACATAGCTAAACGACTTTGCCCTTGTTGCATCTTTTTCTCAGGTGATAATTCATGGCGCTGATCTTGCCATGCTAAATCGTCTTGAGGAAGTTCAAGTAAAAAACGACTTGGTTCTACATAAACTGTTTCACCAAATTGTTTTCTCTGTCGACTAAATGAAAAAGTTAATTCCCGTTGTGCTCGAGTGATTCCTACATACGCAAGCCGTCGTTCTTCTTCAATATTGTCTTCATCTATACTGGTTTGATGTGGCAATACCCCTTCGGACATGCCGATTAAATATACATAAGGAAACTCAAGCCCCTTAGAGGCATGTAACGTCATTAATTGTACTTGATCCAGTTCTTCTTCTGTTTCATTACGCTCTAACATATCACGCAAGGTAAATCTAGCTACAGCCTGCTCTAAAGTTAATCCCTCATCGATATCATCACCCTGTAACATATCATTTAACCAGCTCACTAACTGTTCTACATTACGCATGCGCATTTGCCCAGCAGTTGGCGAAGATGAAGTTTCGTAAATCCAACTTTCATAATGAATACCATGTAAGAGTTCATGAATGGCAGCCATCGGCTCTAGATGTGATTTTTCAATCAATGAATCAAACCAGTGAATAAAGGAATGTAATGTTTCCATTCGTTTACCTGATAGTAATTCCGTTAATCCCATATCATGACTAGCTTGATATAAGCTAACTCCGCGATGATTTGCCCACTCTCCCAATTTTTGGATAGTTGCTGGCCCAATTTCACGTCTTGGGGTATTAATAATCCGGATAAATGCATTGTCATCGTCAGGATTAGTTAATAAACGGAGATAGGCCATTAGATCTTTAATTTCAATGCGGGCAAAGAAGGATGTTCCTCCGGAAATTCGATAAGGAATTCGATATTGCATTAGCATTTTTTCAATTAAACGAGATTGATGATTACCTCTATACAAAATGGCATATTGACCATATTGGCTATTATTAGCAAATCGATGTCCGATTAAGTCGTTAACCACTTTTTCCGCTTCATGTTCTTCATTATCGGCTGAAATAACTTTTAGATGTTCTCCATAACCGAGTTCGGAAAATAATTTCTTTTCAAAGATATGAGGATTATTTTCTATTAAAATATTAGCAACTTTTAATATTCTTCCTGATGATCGGTAATTTTGTTCTAATTTAATCACTTCTAGTTGAGGAAAGTCCTGTTTTAGTAAGATTAAATTTTTGGGACGCGCACCACGCCAGGAGTAAATTGATTGATCATCATCACCAACCACCGTAAATTTAGCTCGGCTACCTACCAATAATTTAATAAATTCATATTGACTGGTATTGGTATCTTGATATTCATCGATTAATAGATAACGAATACGGTTTTGCCATTTTTCTCTAACTTCATCATTAGTTTTTAATAGCAATGTCGGTAATAAAATAAGATCGTCAAAATCTAATATGCTACATGCTTTAAGCTGTTTTTCGTAAAGTTGATAACAGTGAGCAAATAGCTTTTCTTTATTCGTCTGCGCTCTCGCCATTGCAATGGTTGAATCAACAATATCATTCTTCCAATTCGAAATAGTTGAACGTAACTGATTAATAAGATCTTTATCACCATCTAACCATTGCTGGGTAAGCTCTTTGAGCAAAGCGAATTGATCATGATCATCAAATAGTGAAAAATTAGCTTTAATACCAAGATGTTTATATTCTCGGCGTACAATATCTAATCCTAAGGTATGGAAGGTTGAAATTTTTAGCCCTCTTGCCTCTGGTTTACTCAAGGATTGGGCTATGCGTTCTTTCATTTCCCTAGCAGCTTTATTAGTAAAAGTCACAGCAACAATATGTCGAGGCAAATATTCTTTTACCCGAATTAAATAAGCGATTTTATTAATAATTACTCGAGTTTTACCTGAACCTGCACCAGCTAGTACCAGACAAGGCCCTGAAACATATTCGACAGCTTGTTGTTGACTTGAATTTAAACGCACAAAAGAGAACCCTAAGTAAAATTGTTCGCTAGTATATACTGAACTATCAAGCATGCGCAATCCAGCCATGCTTCGAAACATTTCATAACATTTGTAGCTATTGAATAAAAGTTAATGCCTGTTCAACAACTTCTATTCCTACCCCTTTTTTATGGGCGTTTTCACTCAAATAGCGTCGCCACTGTTTAGCCCCTTTTCTACCGTTAAAGATACCTAAGGTATGACGCATAATATGATTGAGTTGAGCGCCTTGAGTTAACTGGGTTTCAATATAAGGATAAAGTGCTTGTATTGCCGCTATTGGATCAGGACTTGGAACATCAGAACCAAAGATTTGTTGATCAATTTGCGTCAGTAAAATAGGATTTTGATAAGCTTCACGACCAACCATAACACCATCGACAAAAGTTAAATTTTGTTTGATTTCATCAATGGTTTTAATTCCGCCATTTATGGCGATAGTTAGATGAGGATAATCACGTTTTAATTGATAAACTCGCTCATAATCAAGTGGTGGCACTTCGCGATTTTCTTTGGGACTGAGTCCGGAAAGCCAAGCTTTACGAGCATGTACAATAAATGTTTCCGTATGAGGCATGACTTTTTCAATAAATTCACATAAAAAGCCATAACTATCTTGATTATCAATACCAATACGTGTTTTTACCGTTACAGGAATACTGACAGCATTTTGCATGGCATCAATACAATTTGCGACTAAATCAGCTTTTGCCATTAAACAGGCACCAAACATGCCATTTTGTACACGATCAGAAGGACAACCGACATTAAGATTAATTTCATCATAGCCTCGTTGTTCGGCTAATTTTGCACATTCAGCCAATGCAATAGGATCACTTCCACCCAGTTGCAAGCTTAAAGGATGTTCTTGGCTATTAAAAGCTAAATAATCGCCTTTACCATACAAAATTGCGCCGGTAGTGACCATTTCGGTATAGAGTAAGGTTTTTTTGGTCAATATACGATGAAAATAACGACAATGTTTATCAGTCCAATCGAGCATGGGAGCTATAGAAAAACGATTTAATATAGATTTTTTTTGCAAATTAGCCTCGACATAAAAAAATAAAATGTTATTCTATCTGCCATTTTTTAATAGTACAACAATATATAATATAGGGAATAAATATGGATTTTAACCAACCGAAAAGTATTACCATTACTTCAACTGAATTATTAAAAAAACAGATGAGATTTATAGCAATAATGCAACAAATCTATGGAGTTATAATGATAATTATCGGCGCCTTATCTTGTTTAGGGATCATATCTGCTATCGTCGGTATTCCGGTAATTTTAGCTGGCGTAAAACTATTCAAATCAGGCAGCACATTTAGTATGGCTGCAAATTTTGATAATGAACGAAATCTTATTGAAGCTATTGAAAATTTACATGGCTATTGGAAGTTTTCTTTAATTGCTTTTATTTGTTCAATTGTATTTTTCATTATTTATATGATTCTTATAGTAGCTCTTATTTCTTCTATTGGTGGTCACTACTAATAGACCGATTTAATCGAATTGAACATAGATATAAAAACCTCGTTATTATAACGAGGTTTTTTTTTGAATTTTATTCTGATTCACCTTCTGATGAAACTTCAGACGATTGTTGAGTAGGTAAATGATCATTATCGTCTTCTGATTTTATTTCAATAGGATCTGAAATTTCTTGTTGGTTCATTTCTTCTAATGATAAAGAACCTTCTAATGTAGAGGTTTTAATATCTTTCACTATGCCCATCTCATCAAAATAAACGGCATAAGTAATCTGACTTACATTACCATGTTGTGGCTGTTGGCGGAAAACATAATACCAAACATTACCCCCAAAAGAAGAAGTTAACATTGGTGATCCCATAATAAACACCACCTGTTCTTTGCTTTGACCAACTTGTAATAATTCTATTGCATCTTTTGTTACATAATTACCTTGATTGATATCAGGTCGATAAACCCAACGATCAACAAGAGAACAACCAGTTAGTAACATACCGGCCACAATAGCAAGCGAAATAGATTTACGAAACGGCATTTAAAATCATCCATTCAAAAATACAATAGAATATATTATCGCTGATATTTTAACTAAGCGCTAGAAAAAATAATAAATTCTTCTATAAATTTATACTTAAAAGCATTGTTATCTTGATGATAATTAACAAGAGCTGATATTTTTCTTCTTATCTTTAATCGTAATGCACTATAATAAGCAACTTTATATAAACAAATGACGGGTAAAAAATGAAATTAGATACCATTGAGCAAAAAGCAAGTTACGCAATTGGATTACAAATTGGCCAACAACTAAAAGAGTCAGGATTAAGCAATTTAGAACTTAATGCATTAAAATTAGCTATGGAAGATGTATTAAGTGGTAACCAACCAGCTTTACCTTTACAAGAATTGCATGATGCTCTTCGCCACGTTCATGAACAAGCTTCTAAAGAAAAAGCAAAACAAGCAGAAAAAATTGCCCAAGCAGGAAAAGACTTTTTAACTGAAAATCTTAAAAAAGATAACATAAAATCAACTGAATCAGGTTTACAATACGAAGTACTTAAACAAGGTACTGGTGCATATCCAAAAGCAACTGACCGAGTGCAAGTTCATTATACTGGACAGCTAATTGATGGTACTGTATTTGATAGCTCTATTGAACGAGGTCAACCAGCTGAATTCCCTGTTAATGGTGTTATTCGAGGCTGGGTGGAAGCGTTACAATTAATGCCAGAAGGCTCAAAATGGCGATTATATATTCCTCAAGAATTAGCTTATGGATCTCAAGGTGCTGGCGCGTCGATCCCCCCATATAGTACTTTAATTTTCGATGTTGAATTATTAAAAGTTCTATAAAAAAATATGGACGCCCTTGCGTCCATTATTGTCAGAATTAACTATTGTAAATTTTAGGTAATAAGCAGGTACATAGTGCAGCTAACAACAATAGAGCGCTAGCTGTGCCAAAGGCAATAAAGTGGTTATGCCATGTGTCATATGCCCACCCTCCTAACCACGAACCAATCATCGCACCAATTTGGTGACCAAGGTAAGTTAAACCAGAAAGTAAACCAACAATTTTTACACCATAGATATCAGCAGAAATGGCACTTGATAAAGATAAAGCACCAGCCCAAACTAATCCACCTATTAAGGCTATGGTATAGAGTTGCCATTGAGATGCTGCAATAACTAATGCTATAAATCCTATTCCTCGAACAAAATAGATCATAGCTAAAACAAACTTTCGTGGCACAAGATCTGAAATATAGCCGAGTACTAATGTACTAAATATTGCCACCAAACCAATTAAGCCTAGTGCAGAAGAACTGGTTATTGAATCAAAACCATGATCCATTAACATAGGTACACCGTGAGTGCCAAGTAAATTCATGCTAAATCCACAAGTAAATAATCCAAAACTAAGCAACCAAAACGGTCGAGTTTTTAATACCTGAGTTAACGTCATTTCTGATCTTATATTTTGACTATTTTCAGTTGTATCTATATCACTTTGCTTATCTTTCATAATAAAAAGCGCTATCGGTAAAGCTAACAACATAAAAAATAGTGAAAATGCTATTAATGTAGTTTGCCATCCATAAAGCGGAATAAAATAAGCAAATACAGGTAGCATAACCGCAATGCCAGCCATACTACCACTTGATAAGATAAATAAAGCCAAGCCACGATGTTTGCTAAACCAACGAACAACAATCGGCGTAAAACTTACCGAACCAACAAACGAGGTACCAAAAGATAACGCTATACCAAAGGATAATAAAAAATTCCAATAATCATTTATATTAGCGGCCCAAACAGACGAAATAATAATAATTAGTGAACCTAATAATAATACAAAGCGTGTTCCATATTTGCTAACTAAATAACCGGCTATTGGCATCGCGATTCCAGAAAATAGCATACCAATAGCAATAATACTCGATAAAGTACTACGACTAAACTGTAGGTCGTTGGCGATAGGTAAAAAGAATACCCCCATACTCATCCGTAATCCGCTAGATAGCAGCGTTAACAACGCTGCTGCAATCACAATGTTCCATCCAAAATACCATTTACAACGCATAAGGTATCCTATATTTATTATAAAAATATCACTAGCAAAGTATAACATTTTGCTTTTTAGTCGGTATATAACTTAATAGTTTTCCGCTATAATATTTGTTTATGTGTATTAGGTAATAATGTAAGGAAAGTTATATGTCAACAAATATGATTCGCATCGCTATTGCTGGCGCTGGAGGTAAAATGGGTCGTCAACTCATTCAAGCGGTATCTCAAATTGAAGGAGTGACTTTAGGCGCTGCATTCGAAAGAGAAGGATCATCATTGATAGGTAGTGATGCTGGTGAGCTTGCTGGTATTGGACTGTGTGGTGTAAAAGTTACAGATAATTTAGCCAAAGCAAAAGATCAGTTTGATGTATTAATTGATTTTACTCGTCCAGAAGGAACCCTAGCACATTTAACTTTTTGTGTCGAAAATAAGAAAATGATGATAATCGGCACAACAGGCTTTGATGAAGCTGGTAAACAGGCAATTGCTAATGCCGCACAACAAATTGCAATTGTATTTGCCGCAAACTTTAGCGTTGGTGTTAACTTAGTACTTAAATTACTCGAAAAAGCCACCCAAATTATGGGTGATTATACTGATATCGAAATTATCGAAGCCCATCATCGTCATAAAGTCGATGCCCCATCAGGTACCGCTCTTGCGATGGGCGAAGCTATTGCTGATGCACTTGGTTGTGACTTAAACGAGCGTGCAGTTTATTGCCGAGAAGGCCATACCGGAGAAAGACCAAAAGGGGCAATTGGTTTTGCCACTATTCGAGCTGGTGATATTGTCGGTGAACATACCGCAATTTTTGCTGATGTTGGAGAACGAGTTGAAATTAGTCATAAAGCTTCAAGCCGAATGACATTTGCTAATGGAGCAGTACGTGCAGCATTATGGCTTGCTAAGCAACCAGTTGGACTTTATGATATGCGTGATGTACTTAATCTAAATAATTTATAATGTTAAAGCATGACAGATGAAATTTGGATGCGTCATGCATTAGAATTAGCTAAATGCGCTGAATCTATAGGAGAAATTCCAGTCGGCGCAGTAATTGTTGATGAAAACGGACAACTTATTGGTGAAGGTTTTAATCAATCAATTATTAAACATAACCCAACTGCTCATGCAGAAATCATGGCAATTGAACAAGCAGGTCAATTTTTACACAACTACCGTTTAGTCAATACAACATTGTATGTTACTCTTGAACCTTGTATTATGTGTGCTGGTGCTATTATACATAGTCGAATCAAGCGTGTAGTGTATGGTGCTAGTGATTATAAAACCGGTGCAGCTGGTTCTTATATCAATATTCTTTCCAGAACGGGCATTAATCATTTTGCCCAAATAACTAGTGGTGTTTTAGCTAGTGAATGTAGCTCAATGTTAAGCAACTTTTTCAAAAAACGGCGTTTAGAAATAAAACAAAATAAACACTCTTGTCATAGTACAGTTAACCATTGACTTAATATTTAAAAATGTATTCTATAAATCATTTTTTAATTTTTGATAAAAAATTTGCTTAGTTATTCTTTTTACCTGTGAAAATTGCTAAAATCTGTTCTGATTTTTTAAGATATATACTGAGCATTATTAATGAAAAAACATACATTAGAAACCATGATATCTGCCAAAGATATCCAAAAACGGGTAAATGAAATAGGTCAACAGATAAGTAAAGATTATGCAAGCAGTCAAAATGAGCTTATTTTAGTTGGTTTGTTAAGAGGTTCTTTTATCTTTATGGCTGATCTAAGCCGAGCAATTAGTGTTGGTCACGAAGTCGACTTTATGACGGCCTCAAGTTATGGCAATGCCGTGGTAAGTAATAGAGATGTCAAAATTTTAAAAGATTTAGACGAAGATATTCGTGACAAAGATGTGCTGATTGTTGAAGATATTATTGATACCGGTAATACTCTTAGCAAGGTAATGGCTATTTTAAAACTACGTCATCCTCGTAGTATCGAGATTTGTACATTATTAGATAAACCTTCACGCCGTGAAGTTGCCGTACCAGTAAAATATATCGGTTTTTCAATTCCTGACGAGTTTGTAGTGGGTTATGGTATAGATTATGCTCAGCATTATCGCCATTTACCATATATTGGACATGTAAAATTACTTGAATCCTAAACTTTATCGAGGTGTATGTGTCACGATTTTCTCGCTCATTATGCGTACTTTTAATGGTAACGACTGCATCAAGTTATGCTGATATGAAGTTATCAATTAAAGGATTATCGGGAGAACTTGCGGAAAATGTCGATGCACGCATTTCGTTAATCACATCAGATAAAATTAATAATTCGCCTAATTTTAAGCGATATTTTGAAAGTGAAGCACAAAAAGCACTTCGAGCATTAGGTTATTATTCTCCTAGTTTTAATTATGACGAAAGTGATCCTAAAGTCCTCGTTGTTAAAATATCGCCTGGTGAACCGGTTAGAATTAAACAATTAAATATCAATATCAATGGCGAAGGTAAACAAGATAAAGATTTTCAAGAGTTACTAGCTAAACAACTACCTAAAATTGGTGAAATTTTAAATCACGGCACTTATGAAGCATTTAAAAAAGGCTTAGAAAGCTTGTCATTAAAAAAAGGCTATTTTGATGCAGTAATGCCAACCCATCAATTAGCCGTATCTAAATACGACCATCAAGCATTTTGGAATATCGATTTTGATACTGGTAAACGCTATAAGTTTAGTATGGTTAAATTTCCTGAGGCTAAAATTCGTCAAGATTATCTTGCCAATATCGTACCTTTTAAAGAAGGTGATGAATATTCGGCTGAACAGTTGTCATTATTAAATCGACGACTAAGTTCGACAAACTGGTTTAATTCTGTAGTTGTTACACCAGATTTTCCACATCTAACTGCAGATAAAGCTCTACCAATTGATGTTGTTACCACTCCTCGTAAAAAAAATGCTATGGATCTGGGTTTAGGTTTTTCAACAGATAATGGCGTGCATGGCAAAATTGGCTGGAATAAACCTTGGATCAATAGTAAAGGACATAGTTTTCAAAGTAGTTTATCGCTCTCATCACCAGAGCAAATTATTACAATGAGCTACAAAATACCTTTAAAAAAATCGCCTATTGAACAGTATTATACCATTCAAGGTGGTTATAAAAAAATTGATAATAACGACACTTATTCACGTTCGTATACTTTAGGTGCTTTGCGTAATTGGGATAATTTTGACGGTTGGCAAACTGCTCTTGGTTTTAATATGTTGCGTGATGACTTTACTCAAGGGGATGCAAAGTTCAAGACCTTTTTATACTATCCATCACTAAGTATTTCACGTATTCGTAATGACGGTAAGCTATTATCGATGTGGGGTGATTCTCAACGTTATTCAGTTGAAGGGGCAGCGGAATCGTTAGGCTCTGATATTAATTTAGTCCGTTTTCAAGCTCAACAAACTTGGATTCGTTCAATAAAACAATCACATCGTTTTATAGCCAGAGGTAATTTTGGCATTATTCAAGCAAGTAACTTTGATCGAGTGCCGCCTTCTTTTAGATTTTTTGCTGGTGGCGATCGCAGTATTCGAGGATACAGTTATCAATCTATTTCACCTAAAGATAAAAAAGGTAAGCTTAAAGGTGCTTCAAAAATGATCACAGGCTCAGCCGAATATCAATATAACTTAACTGGCTCTTGGTGGGGTGCTGCTTTTGTTGATACTGGTGAAGCAATAGATAAAGTCGATACAGCTAAATTTTATACTGGTACCGGCTTGGGTATTCGATGGGCTTCACCTGTCGGTCCAATTAAATTTGATTTAGCAACACCACTAAATAGAAAAGATAAAGGCTCAATACATCTATATATTGGTTTAGGAAGCGAATTATAAAATGGCAAAAAATCCAATAAGAGCAAAAAAGGTTGAAAAAATAAAACGAATACGTAAATGGAAAAAACGCAGCATTGTAGTGCTTTCCATTTTTGTTTTCCTTATCACTTTTACAATCTTAATGATTTACACATCTTTAGGTGTAAAGCTAACTACCTATGTTCTTAATAAATTTTTACCTGAATTAAAAATAGCCCAAGTTGAAGGTACATTCCATGATTTACATATTAAAGGGTTGTCACTTGAACTACCTGGTGTCAATGTACAGGTAAAAGATGCAACATTCAAATTGTCTGGTTTATGTTTAATACAAACAAAAATTTGTGTTAAACAATTTGATGCTGATGGAGTTAATGTTGTAATCAATACTAATGAATTGCAACTTTCACCTGATGAACCAACATCAGAAAAACGACGAATAATTAAAACGCCATTACCTATTGAGTTAAAACAAACCCATATTTCTGATGTCACTGTGAAAGTTGATGATATGCAATTTGGTATGTCAGACTTCACTGGAAAAGCTAACTGGGTCAACGAAAAAATCTATGTACTCCCGGCTGTTGCTATGGATTTACAGGCAATATTTGCAGATCACCCTGCAAAAAACTCTAACAACAAATTTGAAGATGATTTAGCACTTGATCAAAAAATTAAGCAACTATTTAATCAACCTTTGATAAATTCACTACCACAGGTTAGTATTCCACTCGATATTAATGTCACAAGTTTAAGCGGAAATAATTGGTTATTACATATAGCTGGGCAAGATTATCATTTTAACCAAGTGAATATAAAAACCGAGATGATTAATAATCATATTATGGTCAAACATGTGGACACTAATGCAACAACGCCTTATGTCAATGGACATGCCTATTTATCTGGTGAAATTACACTTGGCGATAATTGGCCTATTTTAGCTTCAATTAAGGTCGATACAGAAAAAAATCATCTTAATGGGCAGTTTTCAGGAAACTTATTAGGTAAATTATTTACTTATACTAATATTGCTGGTCTGAATCAAATTACCATTGAGGGACAAATCAATTTTATTGAGAAATATTTGCCTTTAATAACAAAATTAGACGGTAAACATATTCAATGGCCAATTGAAGGAGATCCACAATATCAGTTAGATAATTTTGCTATAAGCTTAAATGGCAATGCACAAAAATATAATATGCTAGCTAAAGGTTTGATTAAGGGAGATGGCTTACCTGATACGTCTGTTGATATTGTTGGTGCTGGTACCAACCAATCTGCCTCTTTCGACCATGCCAATATTAAGTTTCCACAAGGCGATATTAATCTTACTGGCCAACTAGATTGGCAAACTGCACTTAAATGGGATGCGAGTATTAACCTTAATAATGTCGATATTATTAAAGAGTTACCAACCTTCCCTATTCGCTTAGCCGGCCAACTAAAAACTTCGGGTATGCTCGAAGGTGATTTATGGCAACTAAATATTCCTGAGATACAGTTGAAAGGTAACATTAAGCAAGCTAATTTTTCAGCTAATGGTGACCTATTTGTTGATTCTAATCGTACGCTATCAGCAAAAAATTTATCTCTACTTTGGGGTAAAAATCAATTAAATATTAATGGTTCAACGGATAAAGGAAATTTAAATAGCCAACTTAATTTAACGACTTTATCATTATTGGTTGATAATCTAAGTGGCACAATTATTGGTAATGTCAAGATGACAGGTAGTAAAACTTCACCAGTTATCGAAAGTAATATCAATATCGGCAACTTAACTTATGAAAATATTTCAATCGCGAAAGCCAATCTATCAGGCAAAATCCAATACACAGATCAACTTAGTGGACAATTGAAGCTAATTGGTCAAAATATCGATATCGCTAACCAAAGTATTAAAAAAGCTAATATTGAACTATCAGGCAATGAAGCTCGTCACTCTTTAAATATAAATTTTGAAGGTAATCCATTATCGATGGCAACAACATTAAATGGACAATTAGATAAACAACATAATAATTGGACCGCAAGTATACCGCATAGTTTACTTACATTAGCTAATAATAATCGTTGGCAATTAGCTAAACCTATTTCTCTATCATATGATTTAACTAGCCACGTTCCAACTATAGGGGCACATTGTTGGCGTAGCAATAATTCTAGTATCTGTTTAGATAAATCATTATCAATAGCTAACAATAACCAGACATCTATTACATTAAAAGATATTGATCTTGCCAAATTACCTATTCCCAATGATGGTGAAACTAAAATTGATGGTTTTATTAATGGCAAAGCAGATATTAAATTCGACGATGCTAGCAAAATTCCGAGTATTAAAGCCAATATAACTAGCAATAAAGTTTTTGTTAAACAGATGATCACCAATCAAGCTTTACCAATTCCATTTGACCTGTTTAATATCAATGCTGAATTTAATGAACAACAGGCTAAATTAAATTGGCGTTTTGGTTTAAATAAATTAGGCAAAATAAATGGCGATCTATCCATAAATGATCCAACTGGAAAAAAAGATTTAAGTGGTCAACTCAATATTGATAATTTAGCCCTAGCAATTATTAATCCGCTATTGAGTAAAGATGAATATGCTAATGGCGCCATCAATGGAATGGTTAAATTTTCTGGTTCATTAATGGATCCTAGCTTAACCGGCGGTATCAATTTAAAACATAGCGACATAAAATCTAACCAATTACCAATCGATATCAAATCGGCTATGGTTGATATTAAATTCAATGGTAAAACTTCGACAATGAAAGGAATTTTGGCCACTAAATCAGGAAACATTAATATTAATGGTCAAGCTAGCTGGAATAATTTTGAAAAATGGCAAGCAACATTAAATGTTAATGGTGCTGCCATGGATGTCTCTGTACCGCCAATGATTGTCATGTCAGTCATTCCAGATATTAAAATAGAAGCAACCCAAGATGAACTGACAATTCTTGGTAAAGTTTCAATTCCTAAAGGCAAAATCACCGTTGATTCACTTCCACCATCAAGTATTGACGTGTCACCTGATGAAGTCATGTTGGATCAAAACCACAAACAGATTCAAGCTCAAAAATTTGGCATGAAAATAAATAGTCATATTGAAATCAATATTGGTGATAAAGTAACGGTAGATGCCTTTGGTTTGCAAGCCTCATTAAAAGGTAAACTCATTGCGACACAGACAAATAAAGGACTAGATTTACATGGTGAAATATTAATTCCTAATGGACGATTTCATGCTTATGGGCAAGACCTAATCATTAACAAAGGGATTATCACTTTTTCTGGTCCAACAGATCAAGCTATGTTAGATATAGAAGCCATTCGTAATCCTGATTCCATGGATAACAGTAATATTACAGCAGGTATTCGAGTTAAGGGGTCATCAACAGATCCTAAAATTGAGATTTTCTCTGATCCAGCTATGTCACAACAAGAAGCGCTTTCTTACCTAATTCGAGGTCAAGGTCTTGATAGTTCTGATCAAAGCGATAATGATATGATGACAGCGTTTTTAGTTGGTGTTGGAACCGCCAAAACAGGACAATTCATCGGTGATATTGGTAATGCATTTGGCATCAAGAATCTTTCTTTAGACACTCAAGGGGCAGGTAATAATTCAAAAGTGGTTGTAAGTGGTTATATATTACCTCATTTACAATTAAAATATGGTGTAGGTATATTCGACTCACTAGCAACATTTACCTTGCGCTATCGTTTATTGCCAAATTTATATGTCGAAGCAGCCTCTGGTATTGCGCAAACATTAGATCTAATCTACCAATTCGAGTTTAATTAATATTAGTTAATTCTTATTAGTTCGCCAAAAGTTAAATTGGCGAACTAATTTAGATTTTTTGGCCGATTAACATTTCACGTTTTAGACCAAATCCTTTACGTTTTTCGACATTAAATCCAGCATTGATTAAATTACGTCGGACAAAACCTGCTGCAGTAAATGTTGCAAAGGTTCCTTTTTCTCTTGTTAATTGATAACAATGTTTAAATAGGGATTCATTCCACATATCTGGATTTTTGGCTGGCGAAAAACCATCAAAAAACCATGCATCAATAAAACTATTTTGTTGAACCAAGAAATCGGCAAAGCAACTTATATCGTCATAGCATATCAACAAATTCGCTTCTTCTAAGCTATCAACATCAGATCTTTTTAAAGAGTCTTGTAATTGCTTAGCTAGAGGCCATAATGCATCATTGTGATTAATGACTTTATTATGAATTTTTGACATTTCGCTGGCAGATAGAGGATATTTTTCAACACTAAAAAAATTTAATTTTTTCAAATTACTATTTGGATTTTTTTGTCTAAATTGCTTAAACGTTTGCCAAGTAATTAAAAAACTTAAACCTGAACCAAAACCAGTTTCACCAATAGTAAACGTCTCTTGCCGATGTTGTAAAAATCTGTCATATAAACAATTCCCTTCAATAAAAACATAACGAGTTTCATCTACTGCACCGTCCGTATTAAAATAAACATCATCAAAGTAACGGGAAATTGGAATTTGATTATCATTCCAAATGATAGTTGATTCGTGCATAAACATCCTTTAAAGCTATATTTAACAAACTGTATATTCATATAGATTACGTATATAATACGCTAAGTTAACTTGTGAGGTAAATTATGGTTTTTCTTTTTCGTTTAATCTTTGTGTTATTTATTGGCATTATAACTTGTGTACTAGGGGTTATATTTTGCTTATTCAATCCTCGCAATCCCAAAAATGTGGCTAGATTTGCTCATCTTTTTAGTTTTTTCTTTAAACCATTATTAGGGGTAAAAGTTGATACTCGTAAATATCCTGAAATTGAAAAGTTAGGTAGCTGTGTATTTATCGCCAATCACCAAAACAATTATGATATGGTGGTAGCTGCTGATATTGTACAACCGAAAACCGTCACTGTCGGCAAAAAAAGTCTGGCACTGATCCCTTTCTTTGGACAACTTTACTACCTTACCGGCAATATTTTGATTGATCGTAATAATAAATCAAAAGCTCGAGATACCATTAACCTAGTTGTTAACGAAATAAAAAAACGTGGGATATCAATATGGATGTTTCCCGAAGGTACCCGAAGTCGTGGGCGAGGATTATTACCATTTAAAACTGGTGCTTTTAAAGCTGCTATTGCCGCTGGCGTTCCTATTGTGCCGATTTGCGTATCAGATACCAATAATATAAAACTTAACCGCCTTAATAATGGCCATATGATCGTTGAAATGCTTCCGCCAATTGAAACTAAGAATCTACGTAAAGAAGATGCTAGAATATTAATGGAAGAGTGCTATCAACTGATGTCAGAAAAAATTGCCCAAATTAATTTAGAAGCGACTAAATTAAATAAAAAATTATTAAAATAATAATTATCTACTATGACTAAAATCGATCGTAATTTTGATGATATCAGCCATAAATTCGCTAAAAATATTTATGGCACAAACAAAGGCAAGATTCGCGAAGCCATCGTTTGGCAAGAGCTAGAAAATATATTAGCTAGCTATCCAACAAATAAACCATTAACTATTTTAGATGCAGGCGGTGGACAAGGTCAGATTGCTTGTCGATTAGCAAAATTAGGTCATAATATTACTGTTTGTGATATTTCCGAACAAATGCTCGAATTAGCAAAAAAGCAAGCTGAACAAGAAAATCTAAGTTTAAATTTTATTCATTGCCCTATTCAAGATCTGAATCAATTCATTGAAACACAATTTGATATTGTGATTTGTCATGCCGTTTTAGAATGGGTAGCCGATCCAATCCAAATAATACAGTCGCTCAAACAATACCTTAAACAAGATGGTTATTTGTCATTAATGTTTTATAACTATCACGGGCTATTATTTAAAACAGTGACTTTAGGTAATTTTGGATATACTCAAGCCGGTCTTAATAAACGTAAAAAGAAAACCTTATCACCTGATTATCCCCGCGATCCAAATCACGTGTATCAATGGTTAAACCAACAAAATTTTGAGATCATCAATAAAACTGGGATTCGGGTCTTTCACGACTATTTAACCAATAAGTCAAAAGCCGAAACACATTTCTCAGAGTTATTAGAAATTGAAAAACAGTTTTGCCAAACTGAACCCTATCTCAGTTTGGCAAGGTATATTTTAGTTACCGCAAAAATTAATAATAACTAATTTAGAGAAAAGATTAGGGGAAGCATATTCCTTTACACTACCCCTATTTTCTTAGAAGAAAATGGCATTAACAATTAATAATGTCACTGTTCCTGCGGCCCATAATACCGTTGAAGTAATACTCCAAACTTTAATTTGTTCTTTAACTTCTGTTACCCCTAATGAACGATTAACTACCCAAAAATAAGCATCATTGAAGTGAGAAAACATAAAAGAACCAATTGAGCACCCTAACCCGGCCATAATTGGATTTACACCTAAGGTGCCAATCATTGGTGCAGTAATACTCGCTGCGGTAATCATGGCAACTACTCCAGAACCTTGAATTAAGCGAATCAAAGTTGAAATCGTCAATGGTAACAAAATACCAGGCACACCAATTTTAACAATATATTCAGCAATAATTTGACCTGTTCCTGAGTCACGTAACACCATTCCTAATGCGCCACCACCGCCAATAACCAGCAGTATAATACCAGCAGAGCGAATTGAATTTTCCATTTGATGCACAACATCTTTTCGAGGAAATGAGTTAGTTAATGCCATGATAGCAATTAATAATCCAATGCCCACAGCTACAATTGGGTGTCCAATTGTTTTTAACATAATGGCAATCGAACTATCCCATTTCATTTCATTTACTAAAGTAGCGGTTAATATCAAAATAATCGGAGTTACAATTGGTGCAAAAGATGCTAATGCACTAGGTAATTGTTGATCATCTTCTAAATTTTGCGAAGTAACTGTTAGACGTTCACGGGTAAAATTCTCACCATCCTCAGTTGGAATTTGATAAATACTACGACCAACATGGCGAGTATAAATAAATCCAGCAATAGTAATAGGTATAGCAACAACCATTGCCCATAGCATATATTCACCAAGGCCAATACCAAATTGTGAAACTACACCAAATGGTCCTACCGCTGGTGGAATCATACTGTGGCTAATAACAAGCCCCATAGCCAATGTTGAACCAAGTCCGACGACAGATTTACCTGTACTACGTGAAATTGCTTTCACTAATGGTAATAGAACGATAAATGCTGAATCACAAAATACAGCTAAACTCACTAATAAACCGATAATGACTAATGCTAACTCTTCCCTGCCTTTTCCTAAAAGGTTAATAAAAACTTGAGCCATTTTTTGTGCTGCACCACTCATCTGCAAAACTGACCCCATCATAACGCCAAAACCAATAACGATCCCTATGTTACCGAGCGTATTACCAAAGCCTTTACTAATCGTTGCGATCATAAATTCACCAGGCATACCACCCAGTGAGCCAGTAATTAAAGCGGATATAATCAATGCAGGAAATGCTTGAATTCTTGTCTTTAAAATCATAAATAGTAACAAAGTAATTGCAACGAGTAAGCCGGCAACCATTCGCCAGCTGCTCTTCTCAATACTATGTAAACTTCCTAGATAAAAAACAATTAATCCGACAACCACTAAAATAATGCCATTTAATAAGACATAAGGATAAAGTGATTTATTATTATTTTCTTTTTTAGACATATGCAAACCCTCCTTCGATAATGACATAATCATTACCGAAAAATAAATTGTTATAAGTAATAATAGCTACTTATTAACGTTTGAAATTCGGTGCGTATAGCGCAGCTAAACGTATAGCCTCAATCAAACTCACTGGATTAGCGATTCCTTTTCCGGCAATATCATTTGCTGTCCCATGGTCAACAGATGTACGAAGAATCGGCATTCCATTAGTGATAGAAATGGTACGATGAAAATCCACCATTTTCGTTGCAATATGACCTTGGTCATGATACGGAGATAAAACAGCATCATAGCCGCCACCCATAGCAAAATGGAAAACACTATCAGCCGGTTTAGGACCATTAATATCAATCCCTTGTTTACGGGCCATTTCAATACCGGGTAATAGAACATCATCATCCTCATGACCAAAAAGGCCATGCTCTCCGCAATGTGGATTAATACCGGCAACCGTCATTCTAGGTTTATTGATCCCCAATTTAACCAATGCATCATTACAACGAATAGCATAATCACAGACTCTTTCTGGCGTTAATGATTCAATGGCTTTGACTAGTGCTAAATGACGAGTTAAGAAAAACACCCGCAAATCTCGAACTTGAAACATAGTAAGCGGGTCTTGACTACCGGTAAGATCTGCTAATATCTCGGTATGACCAATATAGTTAACATTACCAGCTTTAAGTGATTCTTTATTGATAGGCGTTGTTGCAATGGCATCAAGTTTTTTTTCCATAGCAAGCTCTGTGATAACTTTAATATAGTTGAATGCAGCTTGACCGCATTGCCCTTCAATTTGGCCAATTTTAAACGTATCATAATTTAATTCGCCACACTGAATAAGATTTAATACATTAGGTTTATCTTGTATTTGAGTTAGATCGGTAATTTCATTAATCTGTAAGTTTACTTTTGAAAACTTACACGCATCAGCTAACACCTTTTTATCGCCAGTTACCAGTACACATCCATATTCATAGGTTTCTGGTGCTGCAATACTTTTCACGACAATTTCAGGACCTATACCAGCAGGATCTCCCATAGGGACTCCGATTAAACAACGACGTTTCATTTATTACTCCTTTAAAATTACTCAAAATTTGCTCAACTTATGTTGTTTTATCTAAGTTGAACTAGTTATAAGGTATTAATGCTTCAAGCTTTCATGTGATGAAATCTTGGTACTCAAATAATCGATACAATGGACTAACGTATTATCGTTACCGACAAAGCCACCTTTCGTTACTATCGAATAACCATCACATTTCCCACCGACAAGGTGTCCATAAACCGTTAATGGTTCAACTTCATCTTTAAGTAAGAAACCACTACTTCCTAATCGATTTACAACATTTACCGTGACATCTCCACCACTGGTATAAATACCTCTAATAATAGATTCAGGGTGGAATAAGACTTGAGCAGTTATTTCGGCAATAGCTTGATTCAAGGTATTACTAATTTCACTCATACTCATATTATTGTTAGCAGCTAACTTAGCTAAATCACAAACATGCTCTGGCATTTCAACGGTATCAATGCCGATCACATCAAATTGATCAACCTTTTCCAGTAATTTATCTACAATTGGTTTAGCTTTCTTGATGTCTTTAGAAATTTCTATCAATTCATCAACCAATATCGTTTCTAACCAAACTTTTCGGTCATATTTCAATTTTCTTATTTGTCTTTGAGTAAGATCAGACACACTGCCTATTGCGACAAACACTTTGTTGGCCATCTTTCGTTCTGATGAATAACGTAGATCAGCAAACTGGGCAGTAAATGGCCCCGGATCAACACAAAAAACAGGCAAATTAACATTATTCGCTGCTTGCGCTATCACACTAATGTCAGTATCCGTAGTAGCATCAAATATGACAATACGACCACCTTGTTGATATATTTGTTTTAAACGCTGCTCAATTCTATCTTTACCTTCTAAAACATCCTTGAGAGTAATATGTGAGACAGGATATCGAGATTGGCAACGAAATAATTCTAAAATTGAAGACTCCGTCATCGGATTTTTAGGATCATTACGCATTGCTGTATTCTGTAATGGCACACCATTAACTAATAAAGATCCGCCAACACAAATTCGATCACTAGATGGATACACAGGTACAACCAAAGCCATTAGATTAGGATCATTGTCAATAACCGCATCAACTTCTGCTCCTAAATTACCTCGCAACGTTGAGTCTATACGTTTACTGATTAAAGGTTGATATTTGCTAAATTGACTTATGCAATCAACAACCCGTGAATACGCCTCTTTATAAGGTATTGAACGTGAATCAGTTGCAAACGAAATCACATCAAATTTAGAAAGATCTTCATTAAATTTTTCTAAACATGTAATTGCATTAAACCCTTTTTTGCTTAATAAAGCACAGGTAGCATTAGCACCTGTCAAATCATCAGCTACAACGGCAACTTTCATATTTTTGCTTCCTCTCAAAAATTAAGCTCACTAAATGAACTTTTTATACATCTACCAAAATTAACTAACTATTAGTTGCATCAGTTAATAAATATATTTAATGTCCTGTTTTATTAATTGTTTTTCAAAATTACTAGGAAATTGCTTTTCAGTTATAAGATAATTAAATCGATTTAAATCGCAGATTTTAAAACGACATCTAAGCCCCAATTTACTGCTATCAACCAAAAGAACCGATTGAATAGATCTGGATAATGCCAACCATTTACAGTCAGCTTTAATCTGTGTAGTGGTCAATGCTCCATCTTCTAGATTAAAACCATCCGCACCAATAAAGGCTAAATCAATAACCTGCTCTGATAGATACTTCATGGCTTGAGTGTTATAAGCTGACGCATTTGTGGTTTGTATTTCACCAGGACAAATAATCGTGTTCACTTCTGGCCGGGAAGATAATTCCAAAGCCACATGTAAATCTAAAGTAATCACTGTAATTGGAACATTGATATTCAAGGCAAATTCACGCATCGTTGTTCCTGCATCAATAAAAATTACCATCCCTGGTTGTAATAAACTTACCGCTATTTTCCCTACTCTTTTCTTCCCTTCAGAAAATCGATTTTGTTTGATGTCATAAAGGGGGGTACCATTTAAAAAACTTCTTTTTATTTCACCTCCATACGATACTTTTATTAATCCTTTTTCTTGTAAAAGTTTTAAGTCCCGTCTGATGCTCATATGAGAAACGGAAAATAAATTAGATAGTAAATTGATGTTGGCAACATCATATTCATCTAAGTACTCTAAAATTCTTTTATATCTTGGTAGTTCTTGTTTCATAGTGAGTTACCCAATTAAGTTGGCGTCATTGTAGTAATAAAATAATCAACAAAATGTTAATCTTTTAACACTTTCACAACCGGGTTTAACAAATGTGATCTGAATCAAACTTTCACTTTTTCTTAGTTAGTTTTTTGTGAATCAATAAAATTATCTTCAGTTTTATGCATACAATTTATGCTTCTATTTATTCAATCTTCACCAGAGTTAATTTAATTCATAAACAAGGATAATTTGGATATGACAATAACATCAGAAAGTTCTTTGGTAAGCAAAAATGAAACTTTGCAACTTGCCAAACAAGTTCTAAAACAAGAGGCTGCTGCAATAGAAGAAATTGTTAACTCAATTAATGAAACTTTTTTCCATGCAGTAGAGTTAATTTTGCATACCAAAGGAAGAGTTATCGTGACAGGAATGGGAAAACCTGGCTATATTGCTCGTAAACTTTCCGCTACATTTATGAGCACAGGTACTCCGTCTTTTTATTTTCATCCAGCAGAAGCTATGCATGGTGATTTAGGTTGCATTACTAAAGATGACACCATTATTGCCCTCTCAAACAGTGGAGAAACAGCCGAAATTGTGAATATTTTACCGACAATAAAACAAATTAATATTCCGTTAATCTCAATTTGTGGTAATCCATTATCAACCTTAGCTCGCTTTGCAACCTATAATTTAGATGCCCATGTAGCCCAAGAAGCATGCCCACTCAATTTGGCGCCGACAACAAGTACAACGGTAGAATTAGCCTTAAGTGATGCACTAGCAATATCAGTGATGTATGCAAAGAAATTTAGTTCACAAGATTTTGCTTTTTATCATCCAGGCGGAAATCTAGGCCAAATACGTTTAATGACAGTGCAACAGTTAGTTGAAAAACATAATAGAAAGGTTGCTATTACTGCAGAAAAATCTATTTCTGACGCTATTTTTGCTATGACAAATTCGGGGATAGGAGCTGTTGCGATAGTTGATAACAACAATGTATTACTTGGCATAATTACCGATGGCGATATTCGTAGACAATTACAATATCACTCTAATCTGTTAGATATTCAAGTTTCTGAGTTAATGATAACCACACCAATAACTATTGAACATAGCCAATATGTATCTGAGGCTTTACATAAAATGGAACAACATAAACCTAGACCAATAACCGTTTTACCTGTGATTGATAATAAAAAACAATTTATTGGCATGATACATATCACAGATATATATCGCTGAATCAAATCTTATGATCATCAAGTAACAACATACAAAATTAAGATAACTAAAAGAGCACTCGAAAATTTGCCAATAAATCGTTATTATAGTGTCATTAATTTCATTAGTTAAAGGTTGTAATTATGATAGTTGTTACTGGTGGTGCCGGTTTTATTGGAAGTAATATTGTTAAAGGTTTGAATGATTTAGGCCGAAAAGATATTTTAGTAGTAGACGATTTAACCGATGGTACTAAATTTGCCAACTTAGCAGATTTAGATATTGCTGATTATATGGATAAAGATGAGTTTATTTCAGCAATAGTCTCCGGTGAAAATCTGGATATTGAAGTTATTTTTCATCAAGGAGCATGTTCATCTACTACTGAATGGGATGGCAAATTTATGATGGAAAATAATTACAACTATTCAAAAGATTTGCTGCATTACTGTTTAGATTTTGATATTCCTTTTTTATACGCTTCTTCCGCCGCAACTTATGGAGGACGCAGTGACAATTTTATTGAAGATAGAGTTTATGAAAAACCTTTAAATGTATATGGTTATTCAAAGTTTTTATTCGACCAGTACGTACGAGAAATTTTACCTAATGCAAATTCGCCAATTTGTGGTTTTCGTTATTTCAATGTTTATGGACCTCGTGAAAATCATAAAGGTAGCATGGCTAGCGTTGCATATCACTTGAATGAACAAATAACCAAAGGCGAAAAGCCAAAATTATTTGCTGGTAGTGATAATTTTAGACGTGATTTTATTTACGTTGGCGATGTGGTTGAAGTTAACTTATGGTTCTGGAAAAATAAAGTTTCTGGCATTTTTAATTGTGGAACTGGTCGTGCTGAATCATTCCAATCGGTTGCTGATGCAGTATTAGATTATCATAAAAAAGGCGAAATCGACTATATTCCATTCCCTGAACACTTAAAAGGACGCTATCAAAGCTTTACTCAAGCTGATCTAACTAAATTCAGGAAAACAGGTTGTCCTATTGAGTTCAAAACAGTGTCTCAAGGAACAACTGAATATATGCAATGGTTAAACCGACAATAAAGGAACCGCAATGAAAACGTTGATTATTGGTCCTTCATGGGTTGGTGACATGATGATGTCACAAAGCTTATATCGCACATTAAAACAGTTAGATCCATCTATTGAAATTGATGTGATGGCACCAACTTGGTGCCGTGCTTTATTAGATAAAATGCCTGAAGTAAATCAATCAATTGCTATGCCTATTAGTCATGGTGAGTTTGCTTTAAGCAAACGTTATCAGTTAGGAAAGGAATTACGCAATAATCAATACGACCAAGCAATCATCTTACCTAATTCATTTAAATCGGCACTTATTCCTTTTTTTGCTAAAATTGCTAAACGTACAGGTTGGAAAGGTGAGATGCGTTATGGCTTATTAAATGATTTAAGAGTGCTGGATAAACAAGCCTTTCCATTAATGGTAGAACGCTATGTCGCTCTAGCCTACCCTAAACAAGATATTCATTCAGCTAAAGATCTGCCTCAACCAATTTTGTGGCCAAAGCTTAGTGTTGAAAAAGATGAAGTAGATCAAGCATTAGCAACGTTTAATATTCCTAGTGACGTGCCTTTAATCGGTTTCTGTCCTGGTGCTGAATTTGGTCCAGCCAAACGTTGGCCTGATTATCACTATGCCGCGTTAGCTGATTTAATCGTAAAACAGCATGCTAAAATTATTATCTTTGGTTCAGAAAAAGATAAGCCGGTTGGCGAACAAATTATTGCCAAAATGAATCTTGGAGAACAATGCATTAACCTTGCTGGACAAACTGAATTAGGACAAGCAATAAATCTGATTGCTGCGTGTAAAGCTGTCGTCACCAATGACTCAGGGCTTATGCATGTAGCTGCAGCTCTAGATAAACCTTTAGTGGCACTTTATGGGCCAAGTAGTCCTGATTTTACCCCGCCACTATCCGATAAAGCTGAAGTCATCCGTTTAATCACTGGCTATCATCGCGTTCGTAAAGGTGATGCAGAACAAGGATATCATCAAAGCCTTATTGATATAAAACCAGATTTAGTATTTGAAACATTAATGAAACTTATTGTTCGCTGCGAAAAGAGCCGTTAATTATGCGCGTGTTAATTGTTAAAACTTCATCTATGGGTGATGTATTGCATACTTTACCTGCTTTAACTGATGCAGCTAACTGCATACCTGATATAACATTTGATTGGGTTGTTGAAGAAAACTTTTGTCAAATTCCCAGTTGGCATTTTGCAGTAAATGACGTCATTCCGGTTGCAATTAGACGTTGGCGAAAAAACTGGTTCGCTAAGAATATTCGTCAAGAACGCCATCAATTTATAGAACACTTACAGCGTCAACAGTATGATTGCATTATTGATGCTCAAGGGCTAATTAAAAGTGCATTTTTAATCACTCGTAAAGCGAAAGGTATCAAACATGGTTTGGATCGCCAAAGCATAAAAGAACCAATTGCAAGTTGGTTTTATGACGTAAAACATCATGTTCCTAAACAGATGCATGCAATTGAACGTGTCCGTATGTTACTTGCTAAAAGTCTTAGCTACTCACAACCAGATTCGATTGGTGACTATGCTATTGCTGATCATTTTTTAACATCATTACCACCTGATAACCAAAAATATTTGATTTTCCTACATGCAACTACCCGTGATGAAAAACATTGGACTGAATCGGCATGGCGTAATTTGATTGAGCTAATTGAACCTACTGGTCTAAAAGTTAAACTTCCATGGGGAGCTCCACATGAACAAGAACGTGCATTACGTTTAGCTCAAGGGTTCAAACATGTTGAAGTATTACCTAAATTATCTCTTAATGAAATTGCAACAGTTATTGCCGGTGCCAAAGCTGTAGTATCCGTCGATACTGGATTAAGCCATTTAACAGCAGCATTAGATAGACCTAATATTACTTTATTTGGTAATACCGATCCGAAACTTATTGGCGGATATGGCAAAAACCAGCATAGCATCATTTCCACAGATAAAACGATGCAATCCATAACTGCTGACGAAGTTTATCAACAGTTAATAACATTTATTTAAATCATATTTAAATTTTTTGAATCGATAGGATATTAAAATGAACAAATATAGTGAGCTAATTCGGGAAAAATATGCACAAATTGGTAGTAATGATTTAGGTTATATTGATGATGCTTTAGGTGCGGTAATGACAGTTCTCAATGAGATAGTTGATAATCAACAAGTACCTGCTGAATTACGAGAAAAAGCTGCCTATGCGGCAGCTAATCTACTAATAAGTGATTTTGACGTTAAATAACGGTAGGAAGTTTGATAATAAATCGAGTTGATAAATCATCAGATTCGACATGTATATGACCTTTATGCGTGTCGATAATAGATTTAACGATTGCTAAACCAATCCCTGTTCCTGAGCTATCTTTACCATTACGATGCCTAGATTCATCGACTCGATAGAAACGCTCAAAAAGATGAGGTAAATGGCGACTTTCAATCTTTTTACCTGGGTTTGCAATAATAATTTGAATTCGTTTTTGGTTCACTTGACTCAAGCTAATTTTAATTGTCTTATTTGTAGGAGTATAACGAATAGCATTGGATAATATATTACTTATCGCTCGTCCTAACATCATTTTATCGCCTTCAATATGAGAACAACTACCTTCTATATCAAAAGTAATATTTTTTTCATCCGCTAGAGGTTCAAAATACTCACACATCAAACTGATCATCGAGTGCAAATCAATATCGATAAGGTTAGGAACCAATTGATGATTATCTGCTTGAGCCAAAAAAAGCATATCAGAAATCATCTGAGACATTTTTTCATACTCTTCTAAATTAGAATATAAAATTTCTCGGTATTCATCGGTTGATCGCGCATTATTTAATACTATTTGCGTTTGTGTGGTTAAATTAGTAATTGGCGTGCGCATTTCATGAGCGATATCAGCAGTAAAATTACGTTGCCGATCAAAAACATCTTCCATTCGATGAAGCATATTATTAAAAGCTTTAACCAAACTAACATATTTCACCGGTACTGATTTGGTTGAAATACGATAATTTAAACTTTTCATATTAATGCCTTCAATCTTTTTAATTAAACGATTGATCGGTTTTTGCGTAAAATATATTGAAATTAATGAACCTATTAAAGCCAAAACACAAGAAATAGCAATAAGTAAACCTAAACCATTTCTCAATCGCTTAATAAATTCAAGTTGTAAATCACGCGCTACTGCAACTATCGTCGTATATTGGCGACCTTCCTCCAATAGTACTCTAGAGGCTCCGACACGATAAGACGATTTATCAATATTCCAAATTGCAGTACTATTTTCAGTAATTAAACGATCAAAATCTTGTTGCGATAAAGCAATAGATAGATTTGGCCCTCGGGTACGATAGACAATTTTTCCTGAATCATCAATAATATAAACAAATAAGTGATGATGACCGGTTAAAATAAGTAAAAGATTTTGAAAAAATTCATCACGGTTTTCATCGGGCGAATAATAGGTAAGCTCACGCTCGATTGAGGTGATGACAGAATTCAGTTCTGTGACATTTTGTTGAATCGAAATTTTTTCAAAGGTATGTTCAATAAGATAGCTAAAACAATAAAGTAGCCCACATGTCAGTAGGCATACAATAAGTGGTATACGAAATGATATGATGTTAGTTTTCTTCATCCAATACATCTAATTTATATCCCATTCCTCGGACCGTATGAATCAATTTTGGTTCAAAATCAGCATCGATCTTGTTACGCAAACGCCTAATTGCTACATCAATAACATTGGTATCACTGTCAAAATTCATATCCCATACTTGGGAAGCGATGAGTGATCTAGGGAGCACTTCACCAGGATAACGTAAAAAATATTCCAGTAATAAAAACTCTTTATTGGTTAAATCAATTCTTTTATCACCTCTGGTTACGGTTCGTTTAGGTAAGTCCATAACAAGATCTGCGATACTTAATTGATAATTATTAACTTGTGGTACATTTCGTCTTAATAATGACTTAACTCTTGCTAATAGTTCGGCAAAAGAAAATGGTTTAACTAAATAATCATCAGCGCCTAAATTGAGCCCTTTAACTTTATCTTCAACACTTCCCATTGCAGTTAAAAGAATAATTTGCGTGTCTTTACCTGCTTCACGTAAAGACTGAACTATTTTCCAACCAACAATATCAGGGAGCATTACATCTAGAATAATTAAATCATAATCTTCAGTCATTGCGCGATGATAGCCATCTAAGCCATTATCTGTGAGATCAACAATAAATCCTGACTCAACTAATCCTTGGCGTAGATATTCACCTGTTTTTTGTTCATCTTCAACAACTAACAATTTCATATTGAATATTCCTTAATGTTCTATCAGGTTATCGAAATTGCATAATGCAGTAATAGGATATATGAAAAAGGGAAATGACATCATGACAATTTAATGACTATTTTGTAACCTAAACGTCATTAATCAGTCGGTTTTGATTTGTTATAGTATCGCCACAATGATTCATGAGGCTAGACAGTATTGTTTCATTGTTTTATTTCCTTTCATCCATTCCTTGCAATTTAATGCAGCCCTAGTTGATCTAGGGTTTTTTTTTGCCTTTAATACTTACTGACGTAAATTTATTTATGGATTACGGCTAATTCACTATAAAACTAATTTTATTTTAGCAAATTTAACCGTAATTGAATATGGTTGATATTAGTTTTTACGAAGAACAATACCCGTTTCAATATGATCGGTATAAGGAAATTGATCGAACATGGCAAAATGTTCAATATGATGCGTTTTGGTAAGTTGTTCCAAATTATTTTTTAACGTATTCGGATTACAAGAAATATAGATAATTCTTTGATAACTTTGGATAATCTCAAGCGTATTATCATCTAATCCTGCTCTTGGTGGATCGACTAATACGGTTTGACATTGATAATCATCTAAATTAATGCCCTGCAATCGATTAAATTGTCGTTCTTTTTTAATTGCACTGGTAAATTCTTCGGCCGATAATCTGGCAATAATTAAGTTATCAATATTATTGATTTTGATATTATGTTGCGCTGAATAGACCGAAGCTTTGGCAATCTCGGTCGCTAACACCTTACGAAAATTTTGTGCCAAGGCAATCGAAAAATTACCGTTACCACAATAAAATTCTAGAAGATCACCTTTAGAATCTTTAGTAACAGATATTGCCCACTCCAACATTTTAATGTTGATAGCAGCATTAGGTTGAGTAAAACTGTTTTCTACTTGTCGATAACTAAAGTTCTTATCAAATATGAGCAAAACCTCATCGACATAATCAACATTTACCGCAATTTTTTGATTACTAGCTCGACCTACCAAATTGGCAATAATACCCTGCTCAGCTAATTGTTGTTTTAAACGCTCAGCTTCTATTATCCATTGGTCATCTAATTTTTTATGATATAAGAGTGTTATTAATAACTGGCCGCTCAACGTGGAAAAATAATCAATCTGAAAAAGTTGATGGCGCAACTTATCATTATATTGAAGTAACGGTAAAATTGTTTGCATGGCACGATTAATTAATTGTGATGCAATTGGAAAACTATCAATTCTTACTCTTTTTTTAGTTTTTTTATCATACATAATATGATAAAGCTCCTCACCGTTGTGCCAAATTCTAAATTCAGCTCGCATACGATAGTGACTTATTGGTGAAGAGAAAACCTGTAAATCGGGTAATGAAAAATCAGATAATAATATTTTTAAATTGGTTATTTTATTTTGTAACTGCTGGTTATATTTGTCGTTAGAAAAAGATTCTGTCATATTTATAATTCGATCATCAATTTAGATAAAGTGTGAATAGTACTCGCTATCTTATAAAGTGTTTAATTCTATCATAATCCCTAACCTATGGTAAGGTTATAGGCGAGTAACGACTTTATTATCTACCGCATTTGTCGTCAAAACCAGTTTTATGCTTGTTTAAAGCTAAATCAGTTGCGTGTCGATAAAGATTGTAGTTATAGCGATTGCCGTTATAATGTGGGACAAAATGATAGATAAAAGAGCATTATGACTACACAAACTTTTTCCGATTTACAGTTAGACGATATCCTAATTGACAATCTACAAGCACAAAATATTAATACACCAACGGTAATCCAAGCACAAACTATACCAGTAGCATTAGATGGTAAGGATGTTTTAGGATCGGCGCCAACCGGAACTGGTAAAACCTTAGCTTTTTTGATTCCAGCGGTACAACATTTACTTGATTTTCCTCGTCGAAAACCAGGACCACCACGAGTTTTGATACTAACCCCTACTCGAGAACTCGCAATCCAAATAGCTGAGCAAGCAAAATTACTTACGCAGTCAACTCACCTAAGTATCGCTACGATTACTGGTGGAGTTGCTTATATGAACCATGCTGAAGTATTTAGTAAAAATCAAGATATTGTCATAGCCACTACTGGTCGATTATTACAGTATATTAAAGAAGAAAACTTCGATTGTCGTGCAGTTGAAATGTTAATATTGGACGAAGCAGACCGTATGTTAGATATGGGATTTGCTCAGGATGTAGAAACTATCTCTGCTGAAACCCGTTGGCGCAAACAGACGTTATTATTTTCAGCTACGCTTGAAGGTGACGGATTACATAGCTTTGCTAATCGTATTCTTAAAGAACCAGTCGAAATCAATGCCGACCCTTCGCGAAAAGAACGAAAAAAAATTCTGCAATTTTATTATCGCGCTGATGATTTTGCCCATAAAGTTGCATTATTAACGTATTTATTGAAACAAGATGAAGTGAAAAAAACGATTGTATTTGTTCGTAAACGGGAAAGAGTGCATGAATTAGTAACATTACTTCATCAAGCAGGTATTCAAAGTTGTTATCTAGAAGGCGAAATGGTTCAAGCCAAAAGAAATGAAGCAATCAAAAGAATTAGTAATGACATAGTTAAGGTGTTGGTTGCAACAGATGTTGCCGCTAGAGGAATAGATATTGACGATATAAGCCATGTCATCAATTTCGATGCACCTAAAACCGCCGATGTTTACTTACATCGCATTGGCCGTACAGCTCGTGCTGGAAAAAAAGGTACTGCAATAATGTTAGTTGAAGCTCACGATAATGAGTTATTACTAAAAATTGAACGTTATATACGTGAACCGATTAAATTAAGAACCATTGATGAATTACGACCAAAAACCAAAGCACCAAAACCAGTGACTAAAAAGAAACCATCACAGAAAGCTAAACAAAAAAGTGTAGCTAAAAAACAAGAAGATACGAAAAAGAAAAAAGTAAAACAGCGTCATCGAGATACTAAAAACAAGGGTAAACCAAAGAAAACGATAATTAAAACCGAATAATAATTTGTTTATCATAGTTTAAACTTATGAAATCAATCGTTGATAACAACTTGGCGTATTGATACATACTGCTATAATTCAACGCAAACAAATTACAAATTCAGTTACACAAGGAGATATCTTATGACATTAGTAACTCGTAAGGCACCAGACTTTACTTCATCTGCAGTGCTTGGTTCTGGTGAAATAGTAAATAATTTTAATTTAGCCGAACATATCAAAGGTAAATACGCAGTAGTATTCTTTTGGCCTATGGATTTTACTTTTGTATGTCCATCAGAAATCATTGCTTTTGATCACCGTCTTGAAGAATTCAAAAAACGTGGTGTAGAAGTTATTGGTGTTTCAATGGATTCCGAATATGTCCATAATGCATGGCGCAATACTCCACAAGATAAAGGTGGTATTGGCGAAGTAAAATTCCCGATCGTTGCTGATATCAAACATAGCATTATGCAAGCTTACGGTGTTGAACATCCTGAAGCAGGCGTTGCACTTCGTGCTTCATTCTTTATTGATAAATCAGGCGTTGTTCGTCATGAAACTATCAATGATCTTCCAATTGGACGTAACGTAGATGAAATGCTACGTATTGTTGATGCTTTCCAATTCCATGAAGAACATGGTGAAGTTTGTCCTGCTCAATGGACTAAAGGTAAGCAAGGTATGCAAGCAAATCCAAATGGTGTTGCTAGCTACTTAAAACAACACGCAAGTGAAATCTAATTTTATTCAAAGTTGATATTTTTACATACCTTTCTTCTAACTTTTACCGGAGTTTTACTCCGGTTTTTTTATTTTAATAAAAACTCCAAATTTTATAATAGATTTTATCATTAGACTTTAAATCAATCTCAATGCCCTGAAATATTTGAAAAAAGATTAATAATTACCACTCCAAAAATAATAAATCCCATACCAATCAACGCAGCAAGATCCAATGATTGTTTTAAAAAAATCCAAGCGATTAAACTAATAATGATAATCCCTATTCCCGACCAAATCGCATAAGCAATACCGACAGGTATCGTTTTTAAAGCTAAAGATAAAATATAGAAAGAAGCACTATAACCAACTATGGTAATTATTGAAAAAGTAAGATTAGTAAATCCATTAGATAATTTAAGTGAAGATGTTGCAATCACTTCACAGATAATTGCACCGAAAAGTAGCAGATATGCGTTCATAGTTTTACTCTCAAATTGGTTAAAATTTTTATAAATAGAATATAGACTTATAATGATATATTTTGTGAACAATTGAGATAATTAAGCGAGCTAAATCGTTAATAATTTATGAAATATTACATGCGTTAAACGGTGGCTTTACAATAACTATTAATAACTAATTAATATGAATAGCAATTTGCCACTATTTACAAAAATAAATACAAAAAGTCAGTTATTTCTATATGACTAAGTTATTATACCTAAAATTTAGTGGTTTAGCAGTGCCTTTTTAGTTTTTACAAGTCTAATGTTTCACTCATCCTAATAGTAATTTTAATAATACATTTTTCAATCTCAATTTTATTTGTTATAAATTTTCCTCTAGAACGGTAGTTTAGTATTTATTATTCTAACCTATTACTTTTTATGAAAATTATAAAGATTTCAACGATCAGTTATACAATTTTAATAGTTTTGAGCTATTATATCTTATTTTATTGATCTATATAACCGATCAATATATAATTTATTTATTTTTATTTAACTTAAATTTTTCAAATAGGAGGCGAAAATGCCTTATAGCTACAGTGGAATAGTAAAAGATATTATTAGAGAACATGAAAAAATGAAGGAACGGAATACATATGTAATTCCACCTAGTGATATCAGTGAAGAATATGAAAGAAAAATTAAAAAAATGGGAAATCAAATTGCAAGTTATGAACTTAATATACAAAATGACATAGAAGTTATTTATAACTTACTGTTTCAAAGAGATTTTTTACTAATAGCAATTAATCAATTTTTAACAAAAACTGATCATCAAACAAAGCAATTTTTTATTAATTTTTTGAATGAAGTTAAATCAGAAAAAGAAGCTGATGAACAATATAAACAAAAATTCAAAAACTGGGTTTATCAACAAAATTTCTCAGAAAAACTAATTTGGGAAGTTAAAAACCCTGACAAAATCAAACATAACCCAGTTCTAAATTTTCCTGATTTTCAATAATATAAGGATAAAAGGTAATGAGCTATAATGGAATTGATGATCTAATTATTAATTATGAAAAAACTCAACAAGAACAACAGAAACAACAGCTAGAGCAACAAAAAGCAAGTCGCAGAAAAAATTTAATATTTTGGCTATTAACTTTTGTTTTTGAGTATTTATTAACTACATTTATATTTAGTTCAATTTTTAATACAGCTAATCCAATCAAAATTATAAAAATTTTTGCAGGTTTAGGAACGGGTATGCAAATGTTTATTTGTGTTGGTTTTTACTTATTTGCCACAGGTATTATTTGTTGGGCGCTTAGCTATATAATTGTAAGACCAGATAAATAGCCAAATACATTCTAATAATAAATAAAGAGGGATCCCCACCCCTCTCTTTTAAGCATATCTTTTTTTAATTCAGATTTTTTTATATTATTTGAATTAAATCTTACTAATAAAACATCTACAAAATATGAAAGAATATATTTTATGTAAATTTAAAAATTTCCTGTTAATAAAACATATTTATAAATTGATTGTATGATGGAATTCATCTTTTCAATTATTTTCAATATTTGAGATAGTAGTAGAATTATATGTTTTCTTCTCATATTTATGCCCTCTAAAATATTGTCACCAAAGCTATTCTAAATTAATATCAAATTATTTTGCAGTTGTCGCTTAGTTAGATCTAAATTTGGTTTAAATGTGAAAATATATAAACGATTCTGTTTTTTAATTTTAAAATAATAAGGTTATTTACTAGGCAAGACTGTGGGTATATTTTGGGTTCTATTTCAGCACAAACTCTTTATGTTATTAATGCTCCCACACTAGAAAAATATAATTATTGAAATGTTTATAAATAATTATTCCACATATATAAAATCACTTTTTACACTTATTATTTATAAGTTGTTACTTTTTTATATTTTTTTGAAAGATTTGAACGATCGGTCATATAATTTGCGATAGTTTGTGTCTATTATATCATAATTTATTGATCTGCAAAATCGATTGTTATATACTAGACATAGTATCTCAGGAGGAAAAAATCTTAACAATAATAATAAAAAAAGAGAGTTTTAACTCTCTTTTTTATTTATAACATATTTTCAAATTTAGTTTTTTTAGATGAATTATCTTTTGTGAATGAAACTTTCTTTGCAATGATATATTTTTCTAAATTATTAGTACAAAACAACTTAATTTCTTCAATTTTAATATATGACATAACGCAACTTTTATTTGTCGTAAAATTATATTTATATTTTTGTAATTCTTTTAAAGCTATTTGTTTATTAATCAAACTATCTATATTAAATCCTTCTTTCAAATTTTGCGGGATCTACACCAACTAGCACTAATGTTTTAAATTCATCTATTTTTCTTTTGCAAAAGCTAGAAAAATGTAAGGATATTTCACCAAGCTTAGCTGATTAGTCTTTTTTTGTATCGTGTCTTAAATATCTAAACCGTCAAATTTTTGTGTCATTTTTTTAACTTATATAGATAAACTATTACCATCACTTGCTTCATATTTTTTATATCTGTCAATTTGTTAGTTGCCGTAAGTCTTCCCGCCGTATTTGTATACGTTTATATGAATATTGTTAGCGTATACAAAAACGTATACAAATGCATATGTAATTTAGTGCAATTTGGCGCAATAAAACGCAAGTAATGCTTATAGTATAAAGTCTTATTCTAAAAGGGATTTTTAACAATTGAATATGAGGTTAAAAAAAAGAATGGTGGGTTGTGAGGGGATCGAACCCGCGACCAATTGATTAAGAGTTCCCTGTACATACCTTTAAAATCAACAACTTACAAAATAATCAACGAGTTATAAAACCAATAAACACCAATAAACCGCTATATAAACTAACTCAACCGCCACTTTACCGCCATTTAAATATTATTGAAGGGGTTTAATTTTATAGCATCTTCAAAGTGTTCAGGGGCAAAATGTGCGTAGCGCATCGTCATCTTGATATCTGTGTGACCTAATATTTTTTGTAATACTAAAATATTACCGCCGTTCATCATAAAGTAACTGGCAAATATATGACGTAAAACGTGGGACAGTTGACGATCGGGTAATTCTATTTGTGCACGTTTAATTGCAGAACGGAAAGCTGAATAACACGGAGTAAATAACTGCCCTTTCTTTTTATCTATTTCGTCAAACAATGGTTTATCAATCGGTATTGTTCGTTTTTTCTTGCCTTTTGTTTTTAAATATGTAATTGACTGATTTCTTACTTGCTTGTCTTGCAACGATTCGGCTTCGCTCCACCTTGCTCCTGTTGCTAGGCAAATTTTAATAATCGTTAACAAATCCTTGGCTTTGCTTTCTTTTGCTGATGCTAACAGTTTTCTGATCTGTTCAGGCGTTAGATACGCCATTTCTTGCTCGTCAATTCTAAATTGTCGAATATGCTCGACCGGGTTTTTTAGCTTCCACTCTCCTAGTCTGATCAGCTCGTTAAACATTGCTTTAACATAAGTTAGCTCTAAGTTTAACGTTCTTTGTGAAACTGTCTTAACTCGTTCAGTTCGATAAATTTCGCCGCTTAGTCGTTTTGATCTGTATTCTGTAAAATCTTTGGCTGTAAAGTTTGCTGCAATTGGGTTATTTATACTATCTGCAATAAATAACAACGTAGTATAAACATTTTCGCCGTCACTCAGCGTTTTACCGTGCGCATTGTGCCACAGCTCGATCAGATCTGACAATCGCCGCCGATCCTGCTTTTCAGCAATCCACGATTTTGTAGCGGCTTGTTCTTCGATATAGCTTTCATAAGCAAGCGCTTCGCCTTTAGTTGCAAATGTTTTGCGAATGCGCCTGCTACCCTCTAAATATTTTTCAAACAGCCATTTGCCGTTAGATTGTTTGCGTACTGTCATTTATTTTTATTTTTTATCATTCAAATAATAAAAAAGCCCGTATAAAAATGAAGTGACCCCATAAAGTTGGACACTTTTATTAAGCGGCTTGTAAGGCCTGATTTCGATATTCAACCGGAGTCAGGCCTTTTAATTTGGCTTTAATCCGTTTGGTGTTGTAGTATTCTATATATTCTTCTATTTTTTCAATCAATTCATCTGCATCTTCAAAGCATTATCCATGATACATTTCTGATTTTAATAGACCAAAAAAGTTTTCAGCTACCGCATTATCTAAACAATTTCCTTTTCTGGACATACTTTGTTTGATGCCATTATTAGCTAGTAGCTTCTGATAATGGCAATTTCTATATTGCCAGCCTTGGTCACTATGTAGTAACGGTTTTTCATACTGTTTTAAGCGTGATATCCCTTTTTGAAGCATATCTGTCACCAAGGTCAAACGTGCATTTTTAGCTACTTTATAAGCTATTACTTCCTGATTATATAAATCGATAATGGGGGATAGGTAAATTTTCTGTTCATTTACCTTAAATTCTGTGACATCCGTTACCCATTTTTCATTTGGTCTCGATGATTCAAAATCTCTTTTAAGATAATTAGCGGCTGTTTTACCAGTCTCTCCACGATAAGAACGATATTTTTTAGGTCTTACTGTCGATTTGAGATTAAGCTGACCCATTAAGCGTTGTACCGTTTTATGATTGAGCTTAATGCCTTCATTTATCAACGCTAAATGAATTCGGCGATAACCATAACGCCCTTTATGTTCATGGTAAATCGATGCTATACGTTTTAACTCATTTTCATAAGCAGACGGCATTTTCAACCTATTAACATGATAATAAAAAACACTTTTTGCCAGTTTTGTTGCTGATAGCAAATGTTTTAAGGAATACTGATATTTAAGAGCTAAAACAACTAACGTTTTTTCTTTGTTTGTTGTCGTTTTGCTTGCTTTAGCTCTTCGAACTTTTTTAGAACAGCATTTTCTGCTCGTAGATAAGCAATTTCCTCTTTTAATTCTTCAATTGTTTTTTCATCATCACTGTGAGTGGGTTCAATACGGGTTCGCTTCATACATGGTCTTCCTCTGGAACGATATTCAAGCCCTCGGAAACCTTTTTTATGATATCTATCAAGCCAAACAAATAGAAGACCGGGGGAGCTTAAATTAAGCATAGCACTAGTGTGCCTGAGAGACCAATTATTTGTCCACATTAATTTTAGTGCTTGTAATCTTGCTTCGGCATGACGTAAATGTGGTGTTGGTTGAAAGGCGTTATCACCATGAATCGCAACCACTTGGGCCCAATACCGAATCTGACGAGAAGATATCGCATATTTTTTTGAAAGAATTTTCGATGATTCTCCTGATAAGAATTCATTAGCTATGATAATTTTTAATTCTCGACTATATTTTGACATAAAAAGACCCCCAGTAATTGGTTGTCCAACTATTGGGGGTCACTTCAAAAACGAGCTTTTTTATTTTAAATAACATTTACGCAGCTTTATTTTGCTCAGCTAAGCTAGTCTCTAATTTCTTTCTCGAATTAGTTATTTTATCTGCTATTTTTTCCGCTCTTTTCAATAAAAACAATACATAATTTTTATTCATAATATCTCTCCCTCGTTTTAATATACTTCTTTATCTAATAGCTTCTAAATTAAAGCCTTACATTACAATCTAATTTGGCAGTTGCCTCGCAAATTATATCGATATTTTCTTCATCTATCCCTTTGGCTAACTCGCTAAAATGAACCAATACCAAATTGAGGTCATCAATCACATGTTGTGGTGTTTTTATTATTGGTGCTAATAATTCAACTATTTCTAAATACTGTTTTAAAGATTCAACCACTTCGCTATAACTAGGATTTCTTGCTTTAAGGATATCATAAGCGTTTAACTTTGCGTATTTTAATAAAATACTAATTTCACCATAAATCCTGTTTTGTGTTGTTTCAAATGCTTTTTTTGCTTCAGCTAGTATGTCTTCATCTTTGCTATTGGCACTATTCATATTTGAATACTCTTTATACGAAAAGACCCAGGGCGTTCAACCAAGAGTCTATTATAAATATTGTTGTCGGCTATTACACCACACTTTATGGTTACACGCAATAGGCAATGACTATTTTATACATCAATAAACATCAATAAACATCAATATCAGTTTATATAAGTACAGATGAATTTTTTTCAAGATCTCAAAGTTCAATAAAAATTAATCTTTATTAAAAATACTCCCCTTCAATAACTGATACTCATCATCAGTAATAGCACCACTGCTTTTTAGTGCCGCAATTCGTTCTAGTTTTTCTAATGCTTCGCTTGATAGTTCAATTGATTTTTTTTCCGTTTTGATACCGTCGATATTGGGTTCACCCTCACCAGTGCAAAGCCATTTCAGATCTGCGCCAGTATCTAATATGCATTTAATTACAAAATCAGAGGGAAACGTATTTCTTTGAACTCTGCTACCTATAACGCTGGCCGTCATGTTCCATTTGTCAGCTAATGATTTAACTGTTTTTAATTTATAAGCTGAGAGGATTCTTTTTATTACGTTTTTACTATTATCAAACTCAATCATATGTTTCCCAAAAAAATAAAAACGCATTTCGTTGTTTTTTTATATTTACAACGCAATACGAATTAAACTATTATTAAAAAACGCAAAACGACATTAACAAGCATCAATAAACTCTAGTAAACACTAATTAAGGAATAATGCCTTATGACGATTCAAATTGCAATAGCTATACCTGCCCCATTTGTCACGGCTCAGCAATTCGCCGATTTGGCAAAAATGCCCGTGGCAACGGTTAAGAACAAAATCCAACGCGGTGAGCTTCCCATCCGTAAGAAGAAAAGCAACGCAGGAACGGCTAGCCGTGAACCCCCTTTAATTAACATGGTCGCATTAACTTTAGAGGGTGCCGCCAGTTACAAGGGAAATTTAACTATCAATATCGAGGGGGCAAAATTATGAGCATCGCTATTTATTTAAGTCCAAAGTCAGCCGAAGTGCCGACAACTATTTATATCAAGGTCAACAAACATAATTCAAACGGTTGGCTCGAAAAGCCAAACGGCAAAGTCACTAAATTAACTTGTAAGAAATAAAGGAATGAGCATGACAGTAGAAGTTATACCAGTCACTAGCTGGGAGATTAAAGCAATAAAAGAGGCAATATTAAAAAGTGCAGAAAATCTGCACTTCGATCCCGTTTCTCTTGCTGATGAGTTGATAACGGCTTTTGAAAAAGTGAATGAACATTAAAAGCCCAACTTTAAAAAAGTTGAATCAGTTGAAATCAACACTTGTCAGAACATTTAAATTGTTCGATTTCATCGGCTAACAAAATGCATTGTTGAATCTGCGTGTTTCTCAATTGACTGGCAAGATCTTCAACATCCTTTTTTGACAATAATTTATTAGCGAGCACAGACAAAGCCAATTTTAAGGCAATAACTTCATCTGAGCCGCTAAGAACAGCATTTTTAACTTCGTACGACATTTTATTTCCTCTTTTTTGTTGGGGGGAGTTGATTATAACAGGTTCTTTTTTTGTTGGGGAACAAAAAAGAAATGCGAGGCTAGGCGCACTAAATCCTAGCCATTGCAGGGGGGTTACATGAACACAATGCAAAATAATCAAACCATTGAGCCACGCAGTTTTTTACGTGAGTTTCATCAAATTTTGAGCGGCAAGCGAAGCCTTGCCCGCACTGCATTTAACAATCTAAAGCCGGGGCAAAAAAGATTGTTATTAGATGCTGCGGGCATCCGTCCGCGCACAACAACAATTTATAACAGCAATAGCTCGTTTTTACATACGTACAGTATGAGTTATGACGATTTGTCAGATCAGGAATTAGACAACCTAAAAAAAGGCCTAAGACGCCTACAGTCGATTATCGATGCTTTTGCACTTTGTGAAAATGAAGATTTCAAAAAGGAAATAAGGAGAGTGGCATGAATACTTTTACCGTCAGACAACTGGAAAATGCGCTAAACATAACAAGATTGGACACAAAAAAAGGCTTATGTGATGTTTTTACAACTAAGCTTGAAAGATTGGCGGCTCATATCAGAACCAATTACATGACGCCATTTGAAGCCGCCGACCTGCTCGATCAGGAAGTCGAAAAAATGCGTTCAGAAATGCGAGGAGATCATCATGGCTGATATAACAGATAAAGCGCAATCGCAGATTGATAATACATTAACGGCGGCATTAAGTAATGCAACTGTACATCGTGGTAAATCTGCTCTTTATTGTTGCCAATGCAGCGATCCAATCCCACAAGCTCGACGCGACGCAATACCCGGAGTTAGTTTATGTGTCGATTGTCAACAAGAGGAAGAACATAGGGCGCGCCATGGGCTATAAGCATTAGCTAATTAGTAATAACCAATCCATATAATTTAATAGTTAGGCTCAAAAATGTGTGTAGAAATCGATTCAAGATGTTACCAACCAAACACTATCAACGTTGTATTAATCAGTGGCGGGAAGGACAGCACAGCCGTTGGACTGCTAGCAAAAAACGCTAACGTTGAGCGTTTAAATGTGTTTGCAGATACTGGGCACGAGCATTCAATAACGTATGACTATGTAAAATATTTGTCTGAAATATTGGGTGAAATTCATCAAGTCAGAGCTGATTTATCAAAAGACATCGAACGTAAGCGACAGTACATTACTGAGCATTGGCAAGATAATTTAGTCAGTCGGTATGGATTTAGTAAAGAACGCGCTATCGCAGCAGTAAAACGGGCACTAGATATATTACATCCTACCGGCAACCCGTTTTTAGATTTATGCATGCTGAAAGGTAGATTCCCATCAACAAAAGCGCGGTTTTGCTCAACAATACTAAAACATGACGCAGTTAAACATCAAATTATTGATCGGTTATTAGATAAGTATGAGGAAGTTATTATTTGGCAAGGCGTGCGCGCACAAGAAAGTCCGGCGCGGGCAAATTTGCCAATTTGGGAAACCGATGCTGATAATACACCCGGTCTTAATGTTTATCGCCCGATTCTTAATTGGTCACACGATCAAGTCTTTTCATTTGCAAAACAAAACAACGTAAGACCAAACCCTCTTCATCTGCAAGGGTTTTCGAGAGTTGGTTGCATGCCGTGCATTCACGCCCGAAAATCGGAACTAAGAGAGATATTTTTACGTTACCCGTCTGAAGTTGCACGCGTTGAAGCGTGGGAGCGCTTAGTATCTCTATGTTCCCCTCGCGGGTGTTCCACTTTTTTTATTTCGACTATTGACCCCTGCAATTCTGAAAAAAACAATTCAAATGTCAGCACCAAATCACATGGTATCAGAACAGTTAAAGATTGGGCAATGACAACTCGTGGGGGTCGCCAATTCGATTTATTAGCTGGAATAAATGAAAGTGCAACGTGTAACAGTGTTTACGCGGGTGTATGTGAATAAGGAATGATAAAAATGTGTGTAGAAAAATCCTTTTTAAAATGGGTCGGCGGCAAGGGTCGGCTTATTCCTCAGTTATTACCTCATCTGCCAGCTAGGGAACTAATCGGCGTTTTGACACCAGAGATGATCTGGAGTAAATAGAATGGCCACAATCACGCAAACACTACCACCAATCACTGATAGCGCCCGTCATGCGCTAGGTTTTGTTATGCGTGATTTTTACGAAACAGTCGGCAAGTTTTTACCAAATAAAGAAGTTATCAGAACGCCAGTTAATCCACATGCATTATCACCTAAAATGCCACAAGGGCTTTCATATAGTGAAATAAAATTATGGCAAGTAGATACCGAAGATCATAATTTTAGGGCTAATTATTTTTCTGGTTTGCCAGACTTTTTAAGTAGCTATTTTGCAAATGAATACATCAAACTATTTCAAACAAAAAGCCGAAAATCCGCCAATACATTTTTGCGTAAAACACTTGGCGGTAATATTAAATCAAGGCTTGATTTGGTTAATAAACAATATGAATTTATTAAACCAAGCGCACTATCTATTAACTTTTCTGCTGAGTTTGAGAGCTTGCCTACATTTGGCAGAGAGCGAATTGCTGAGCTTAGTGTCCAAATAGCTCGTTATATAGATAAACTTATACAACACTTATTAGCAGATCATGAGTTTTGTTTATCTGCCAATGAGGTTAATCAGCTTGGGCTTGAGTATCAACTTTATAAATCTGTTTTAAATGAACTTGGCGGCATCAATATCGTACCTCCCTACTTTGCCGATTATAAAAATGGAAAGTTAACCAATGAAAATATTGTCAGAGCGTTGGCAAAATTAACCAATGAGGATTGGTGGTATAACAAGTTAAAAACCCGTCGAGATTTCCAACATGAACATTTGGCTATTGCCGTTGGGCAAGTACAAAAGAAAGCTACCCCATATGCAAGTCAATCTTGCCAATCAGAATGGAAAGAACAAAAGCGACGCAATAAAAAATATTTAGAACAAATGGCAATTGAAAATCAAGAAACTGGCGAACAAATAGCACTTGATTTGCAGGTACATAAATCGATTTCCAATCCAGCTATTCGTCGTGCTGAGCTAATGACTCGAATGCGGGGCTTTGAAGATTTGGCTGATGAAATGGGTTATACCGGTGCATTTATTACATTAACAGCTCCTTCAAAATATCATAGTGCCTACTCAAAAGGCGGATTTGTCGAAAATTGGCAAGGTAATAATCCACGTGAAACCCAAGCCTATTTGTGTAAAGTATGGTCAAGGATTCGAGCAAAGCTTAATCGTGAAGATATTAAGTTTTTTGGCTTCCGTGTTGCAGAACCTCATCACGACGGCACACCACATTGGCATATTTTAGTTTTTATGCGTCCAGAAGATTTACAAACAGCTTTTAAAGTAATGTGGATCTATGCCATGGATGAAGACGGACAAGAAAAAGGTGCCGCAAAAAACCGCTTTGAATTTACCATGATCGATAAAAAAAAAGGATCAGCAACTGGCTACATCGCTAAATATATTTCTAAAAATATTGACGGTTATGCGTTGGATAATGAAGTAGATGATGAAACTGGTGAAAACTTAAAAGAAACATCTAAAGCCGTTACTGCATGGGCAAGCCGTTGGAAAATACGCCAATTCCAACAATTAGGCGGCGCACCTGTCACCGTTTGGCGGGAACTACGAAGATTAAAAAGCCAAAAAGTGGAAGATAAAATTATCGATCCTGTTTTAGCGTCCGCTGATATTGGTGATTGGGCCGCATATACTAATCACCAAGGTGGTCCAATGGTTTTGCGCAAAGATTTAAAAGTTAGGCTATCTTACGAAGAAGAATTGAATCAATATGAGGAAGTAATTAAAAAAATAAAAGGCGTATTTTCACCATTATCGGGACTAACGTCCTTTATTTGCACAAGGCTTATTAAATGGAAAATAGTTAAGAAAGAAAAAAACAAGGACCTTGACCTTAAAAAACGTGCGGCACGCACGCCTTGATAATAAGTACTCGCCAATCATAGCAAAATAACATACCACGCCCTCACCTCGCCCGCTAATGCGGGCTTTTTTTATAGTGAGTTTTTATACATCAATATTGCATCCTCAATAACTTTATTTTGAGGCTTTCCAGTTTTAGAACTTAATTCAGTAATTAAATCGATAATATCAACTGGCAATTTATAACCTTTTGATTTTATGCCTCGTTTTTGGTCGCTTTTTTTCTGAATTTCAGTTCTTGATAATGCCATTTTTTGTCACCTTGATTTTTAATTAATCAATTGATATATTAAGGTCATTGGCGGGGTGGCACCCCCGCCTTTGATTGGAACTAGTGAACTGGTAATGATACCGTTAATAGAACCAAGAGAATTAAGATCTTAACCATCTTTTTTCTCCCTTAAGCCCCCATCGAAAGCTGGGGGTTTGCTTTATCCGCGCCCTGCCGATACTCACTATTATAGGTGCACCTATATAAAAGTCAACTACTTTCTATAATTATTCCAACAAAAAAATATATTCATTGACCGAATCGATCACCAGACCAAAACGGTGCTACACCGCACCCGCCTACAGGGTTTGAGCGTAAAATTTTTTTCAGTTTAATTTTATTACAAAACAAATCTTAAAAGCTGATTGTGAAAAGGATCGTAAAGGATCATAAAAAACTGAAATAAAAGAAAGATATTGCAATATTTTACAGTTTTTTTAATTAAAAAAGATCGCAAATATTATTTATCATCATGATAAACAAAAATATTTTTATTTTAGGTGAGGTTTTTAAATGATTTTTTTATAGAGAAAAATAAATATCCATTTAAAAATCAAACGGATATTTATTTTATAAACTGAAAATTATTTTATTCTACCTATCGAAAATAGTTGATAAGGAGCTCCATCAGACATTGCTCCAGAAGACACATTTAACATAATCCACGTACCCTCTTTTAAATATTTATTCATTAACGCCATCATCTCAATGCTATTGCTTGAAACCATTCTAACTTCTTTTACTTCAGAAAAATCAACACTCATATTGATCACCTATAAAATTCGTTTACTAGATCAGATTGACGAGTTTTCCATCTCAGCCACCCAATCAATTATTGTAACAGATAAATAATTTTCTATGAAATGATTGAAACACAATTTAGTGCGATCTTTGTCTCATTTCTATTTGAATTAGCATCAATATATAGGCGGGTAAAGAGTTCTACTTATTCTAATTGTTGAGGTGAACTGAACAAGGTTAGCATTATCGCTCCAAAGGTTATGCTCCTTTGGAATAGTTCAAGGCGAAGTATAAACCATATTAAAAATATGTTCACCGCCATTTTACCGCCACTTAATATTTTTTAAGATTTTATCGGAAGGATAAGGCAACAGGTAAATTATTGATTTTATAGGATTTTAATGGTGGGTTGTGAGGGGATCGAACCCGCGACCAATTGATTAAGAGTCAACTGCTCTACCGACTGAGCTAACAACCCACTAAAGAAGTGTTGGTTATTGTATAGAAGTTTAGATTTTAATGCAAATACTCTAAAATAAAAATGACATAACAACTTGATTTAAAAAAATAAATTAATTTTTATCACATCGTGAAATGCAAACCTATAATACCAATAACAATTACAGTAAGACCAAATATTCGAGTAAAATTTTTCGGTTCTTTGAAAATAAACATATTAGCTAATACAGCACCTGAAGTACCTAGTCCTACCCATACTGGATAAACTATACTTAAATCCAGATACTTTAATGAAAAATAAAATAATGAAAACGAAACAAAAAAACCGCCCCAATATAGTGTCAATCGGAATAAATTTTTTTGTTGTGAATAAAGCTTAAGGCCTATAGCACCAATAACTTCAAATATTGCAGCAGTTAAAATAAATAACCATCCCATATCATAATCCAAATTTCAGTTAATTAGCTATCTGCTCGTTTAAGTTGCACAACGCCAATAATAATTAATGCAACAAAAAATATTTCAATTGGTTTGATTTCTTTACCAAACAAGACCATATCTATAACTAGTGAACCAATCGCACCAACACCAGAAAATATTGCATATACGGTCCCCGTAGGAATAGTCTTACATGCACTTGTTAAAAAGGTAAAATCAACAATGATCACCAGAATGATAATAACCCAATGCCACCACTGACTTGCTGTAGTGAAACCAAATACCCAACACAATTCAAAAAAGCAGGTGAGAACAACAAATGCCCACTCTTTATTCCTGCTGTTCATAACGACCTCGTTAATTTATTATCTTCAATTTTCTATTGCTTAGTAATGTCTTTTCATTAATGTGCTTAATGAAAACAAATGATGGTTCGCAAACAGGAATGTTTGCCACCTAAAGATTATGATGCTTATGCAGAAAAACAATTCTACCTTATATAAATTATAGGATAACTATTGAAATAGTTTTTACAATATTTCGTTATCTTTTTTAGCCTATATTGATAATTTTATAACGATGGAAAAAAAATGGCAAGCCTATAATTATTGATAATTCAATGCTTTTAAATAACTTTCTTATTAATCATAAAGCATCTTGAAATCTTTATCTCACCGTTCTTGTTATTATTAATTAAAACCAAAAATAACAATAACTACATTTGCAAATCTTAATTTTGATAGTTTGTTACTAATTAAATTATCAATTCTCATTGGATATACTAATATAAATTAATTTATAAAATATTTTGAGGAAAGGGGTTTTTTTTCAATTAAATCAATATAGAATACTTCGCTTAGTGCTTTAATTCTTTTCGAAAGCAAAATAATTTAAGTACTTTAAATACAACTTATTTAATACTTTTATCAAAGAATAAGTCAGATAAATTAAAAGGAATAGACAATGTCAAAAAAATCGGACGATGAATTTAAAGTCGGCATAAAGGCTTATGTGTCACTTATTGTGGCCATACTGTTCTTTTCCGGACTATTTTATAATGTAGATGGAAAAGCTTGGTTGGGGGCATTTGATTTTACCAGTTTAAGTGGTAAGTTTGGCACAATGCTCCATCCAGAGAAAAATACCTTCGTTGGAGAGGGTGGAGTTAGCGCCAGAGCCGGCTTTATTTTCGCTCTGTCATTAATCCCAACCGTTATGCTTGCATTAGGCGTATTAGAAATCTTTACCCATTATGGTACCATCCGTGCTGCTCACAAATTATTAACACCATTACTTAAACCTATCTTAGGTGTCCCGGGTAAAACAGGTTTAGCATTAATTACTGACTTACAAAGTACTGATGCTGGCGCGGTATTAACCAAGGAATTATATGATGAGAAGCAGATCACTAAAAAAGATCTGATCATCATTAGCGCATGGCAATATTCTGGAGCCGGGTTAATAAATAACTATTTTTCGATTGGTTCAGCACTATTCGCTTCGATGTCTGTCGCAATATTTACGCCACTTGTCATTATGATTGTATTGAAATTTGTCGGTGCAATTTTAGTCCGCCTTGTGTTAAATTCATTTTATAAAAAGGATTTTATCAATGAGTAATTCAAGCAATCAAAAACAGACTAACAATCCATTAGACATTTTTGTCATTGGTGCTCGTAAGGGCTTTAATATTGCCATTAATAATTTAATGCCAAATATCATTATGGCATTTGTTATTACCGAAATCCTAAAAAGACTTGGCCTAATGCAATTAATTGGTGAAGCATTTGCCCCGGTTATGGGGCTATTTGGCTTACCAGGTGAAGCGATTACCGTTTTATTGACAGCTTGGTTATCAGCCTCGGCTGGAACGGGGGTTGCAGTAAATTTAATTAGTGGTGCTATTCTCACTGGTACTGATATCACTATATTAGCACCAGCTATTTTCTTAATGGGCTCACAATTACAATATATGGGCCGTCTACTTGGTGTTGCCGATGTGCCTAAAAAATATTGGCCACTATTAATGGTTAATAGTATTGTTAATGCGTTAATAGCTATGATCATTATGCGATTTATTGTGTGATAAAGGAGATATCTATGTCGAACGTACTCGAACACTACCACTATTTGCATCAAATTCCTGAGCTAGGATTTGAAGAAGTTAAAACATCAAACTATATAGCAAGTAAACTAGAAGAAGCTGGCTACAAAGTAACCCGTAATATAAATAATACTACGGGTATTGTTGCAGAATATGATAGTGGAAAATCAGGTCCTGTACTGGCATTACGTGCGGATATGGATGCCTTAGGACACATAATTGATGGCCAACATTGCGCCAGACACACTTGTGGTCACGATGGCCATTCATCGATGTTATTGACTGCAGCACAAGAGCTTATTAAAGAAGGAAATATCAAAAAAGGTAAACTAAAATTGATTTTTCAACCAGCTGAAGAGTTAGGTTCTGGTGCATTGGCTATGATTGAAGGCGGTGCAATTGATGATGTTGATATGATCATCGGTTTACATGTTCGCCCTAAAGAAGAATGCCCTAAAGGCTTTGCATCAGCCGCTATGTTCTATTCGGCTTCAACCACAGTTGAAGTCAATATTCATGGTATACCAGCTCATGGGGCAAGACCTCATTTAGGCGTTAACGCTTTAGATGCGGCAACTATGGCGATTCAAGCCGTGAATACCATTCATTTAGCTCCTAGTTTAACATATAGCGTCAAAGCAACACGTTGTATATGTGATGCCGGTGTAACAAATGCTATTCCTTCTGAGGCTTATGTTTGTTGGGATTTACGCGCACCAACCAACCCTGCTATGGATGAATTAAAAGCCAAAACGCTTAAAGCGATTGAATTAAGTGTGGCATCTATCGGTGCTAAAGCTGATATCAAAGTATCGAAAGAAATCCCTGCTGCGGAAATAGATGATGAAGTAACTAAAATCATCGCTGAATCTATTACCGATGTACTCGGAAAAGAGGGATTGAAAGATCCTATTTTCACACCTGGTGGCGAAGATTTCTTCAATTATCCACGCGAAAGAGATGTAAAATCTGGTTTTTGGGGCTTAGGTGTCGATTTAACACCAGGTTTACATCATCCTGATATGACTTTTGATACATCAGCATTAGAAAATGGTGTAAAAATTACTAAAACTTGTGCTTTGAAGGTTTTAGGTTAAACAAAAAAATCCGCCGATTACTTCGGCGGATTATTAAAAACATTATAATAATTTACGATAAGCCACTATATCTTCAATGGTGACTACCGGTAGCTGATGCTGTTTTGCAAACGCAACAACTTGTGGCGCTCTTGCCATTGATCCATCATCATTAGTTATTTCACAAATTACTGCTGCAGGTTTAAATCCAGCTAATGTTACTAAATCAACCGACGCCTCAGTGTGCCCTCGACGATTTAATACACCACCCTCTTTGGCAACTAGTGGGAAAACATGACCAGGATGATTTAAATCTGTTGGTTTTGCATCATCTGCTACCGCTGCTTTGATAGTCGTTACTCTATCAGCTGCTGATACTCCTGTCGTAACGCCTTTTGCCGCTTCGATAGAAATAGTAAAAGCAGTGTGATTTTTACTAGTATTATTTGCCACCATCATCGGCAATCCTAATTTATCACAATAAGATTGTGGCATACATAAACAAACTATACCGCTGCCATGACGAATAGTTAATGCCATTTGCTGAGTGGTAATAGTTTGCGCTGCCCAGATAATGTCACCTTCGTTTTCACGATCTTCATCATCCAAAACTAACACCCCAGATCCAGCTTTGATTGAAGCAATTGCTTTGTTTACTCGTTCGATTGATGTGCCAAATTCATTTAAATTAAACTGATTCATGGTAGATACCTATCCTGTTTTATTAAACTAATTATATTTATCCTTAATTATTATAAAGTTACTAAGTGATAAATATATTAAATACCAGAATCAGGGCAAGTGCTTGACCATAGTGATTTTGCTATAGCGCAAATATAGAAAAGATAAGCTACTCTCTTTCATCCAGACTTTAACTGTCGGCTTTGGAATCTCACCAAATCTGCTGTCCTTAATAAAATAGGATTTTACTAAGCGCTCGTGGGCTATACCACCGGTGGGGAATTGCGCCCCGCCCTGAGAATTTTGTCAGTAACCTGACTGCGCACACTATAATATAAAACGGCTAAAAAAACACGTATATTTTATAAGGATAAAAAAATTGCCGCAAAAGCGGCAATAATTAATAATCAGATTAACGCATGCGAATTTCTCTTAAATGTCGTTTTTCGGCGCGACGCATCCAAAGCCATGACATAAAACCGATAATACCAACAATTAGTAAAATAATTGTTGCTAAGGCATTAACTTGTGGATCGACACCTAAACGAACCTTAGAAAATACTAGTTTCGGTAATGTCATTGCACCCGGTCCGGTAACAAAATTAGCAATAACCACATCATCAAGTGATAGAGTAAATGCCAATAACCAACCAGAAACCAGCGCTGGTGCAATCATTGGTAAAGTAATTATGAAAAATACCTTCAATGGATTCGCACCAAGATCTAAAGCCGCTTCTTCGATTGACTTGTCTAACTCTCGCAATCTGGCACTGATAACAACTGTCACATATGCAGTACAGAATGTTGCATGCGCCATCCAAATAGTTAATGCACCGCGTTCTTTTGGCCAACCGAGCGCTTGTCCCATTCCGACAAATAGCAGTAATAAGGCTAAACCAGTAATGACATCAGGCATAACTAACGGTGCCGTAGTCATAAACGAGAACAGGTTAGAGCCACGGAATCGTCTAAACCGAATGAGAGTAAAAGCAGCTAAAGTACCCAGTACAATCGCTAATGAGGCTGCACCTGCCGCGATAGTCAAACTCAATCCTACTGCTTTGAGTAAAGTGTCATTATGTATTAACTCAACATACCATTTGGTTGAAAATTCTGCCCATACCGTTACCAGCCTTGAACTATTGAACGAATAAACAATTAAAATGACCATAGGGATATATAAAAAGGAAAAAACTACTAATAGAATTAATCCTTTTAAACATCTCACTAACAACGCAATTGTTACAATAGTTGTTAAGATAAGGCTAAATAGCAAGCATCCGACATACAAGCTAGCACTACCTAATAGCGCAAATCCTGATGCAGAGATCAAAACCGATAACACTATTGAACCGAATAATGCAGCAATAAAAACAATCAATGCTGAGCGCATGACTAATGGTAAATTATTCATTTATTTACCTCCCATTTCTCGGTTCTGGAACTTATTAAAGTAGTAGATAGGTACAATTAATATCAATAACATCACTGTTGCCACTGCTGATGCAGCTGGCCAATCGTGATTATTAAAGAATTCAGCCCATAATTGGGTACCAATCATTAGACCATCAGAAGGACCTAATAATTCAGGAATAACATATTCACCTACTGCAGGAATAAATACCAACATGCCTCCGGCGATAACGCCATTTTTGGTTAGCGGTACAATAATTTTGAAGAAGGTTTTAATTGGTTTACAACCAAGATCTAACGCCGCTTCAATCAGCGTTGTGTCTACTTTACTTAATGAGGTATAAATTGGTAATACCACAAATGGTAAATAAGAATAGACAATACCGATATAAACAGCTAAGTAAGTTTTCATTATGATTAATGGCTGATCTATAACCCCTAACCACATTAAGAAATTATTTAATAGACCATTTGGATTTAAAATCCCAATCCAAGCATAAACCCGAATTAGAAACGAAGTCCATGATGGCAATATGATTAATAGTAATAAAATATTTCTGGTTGATGGTTTACATTGCGAAATAGCCCATGCTAATGGGTAACCAATTAAAATACATAACAACGTTGAAATTGCTGCAACTTTTAATGATTGTAAATAAGAATCTAGGTAGATTGTATCTTCAAGTAGATTAAAATAATTACCCAAATTTAAAACAATATTAACTAAGCCATCTTCATAGCTAAACAGTTCAGTATAAGGTGGCACAGCTATCGCTACTTCGGAAAAACTGATTCGAAATACAATTAAAAACGGTAATAAAAATAGCAACAACATCCAACAATATGGAATAGCGATGACTAATAGACGGCCATAGAGTGTCATCAAATCAGAATCATCACGTTGTAGTCGCAACTTACGATAAGCATAATAGATCGCCACTAAACCTAATCCAGCAGGTATATATAAAATACTGCCGGCTATAATCAACCGATAAGCAAATTTAGATGGTTTATAATGTGCCAAATATGCGCCAACACATGATACTAATAAACTTAATACCATTGACGTAAATAACGCATCTAAAAACAGATTGTCAAATGCATTGATGGTTACAAAACGTACATAAACACCAAGTAACACTAAGGCATTTAACAACAAACCCCATAAAATGGATCGCATCAATTTGTCCTCTTGTGTTTATTCGGTCAGCACAACACAGCTATCAATTTCCCAACTTAAGTTGACAATATCCCCCCAAGTTGGCATTCCTTTACGATAACGATGTTCGTTTTGTAGTTGAGCAATAATAATTTGTCCACTTTGTAATTTAACGTGATAAATCGACAGATCGCCTAAATAGGCAATTTCAACTACTTCACCCGTGGCAACGTTGTAACCATCGGCTGGAATTTCATCACAAAGTTTAATTTTTTCCGGTCGTAATGCGACTTGAATTGGCACACCTTCAACCGCCGGTGAATCGTAATCGACTTTTAATGGGTGTTTAATCATCGGACAACTGATAATTAATCCATCTTCTAAGGTCTCTTGTAAAATACCGTCAAAAACATTTACAGAACCAATAAATTCTGCACTATAACGGCTATTTGGATGTTCATAGATTTCTTCAGGCTCACCTATTTGCACAAATTGGCCTTTGTTCATAATCGCAATACGCCCAGCCATAGTCATGGCTTCTTCTTGATCATGGGTAACCATTACGCAGGTTGCACCAACTTTTTCTAAGATGCTAACCACTTCAAGTTGCATTCGGTCACGAAGTTGCTTGTCCAATGCGCCCATTGGTTCATCTAATAATAGTAATTTTGGTCTTTTAGCTAAACTTCGAGCTAAAGCAACGCGTTGTCTTTGACCACCTGAAAGTTGATGAGGTTTACGTTTGCCAAACTGTTCCATATGCACAAGCGCCAACATCTCTTCAACACGATGTTTAATTTCATTTTTATCTAATTTATCTTGTTTTAATCCAAAGGCAATATTTTGCTCAACCGTCATGTGAGGAAAAAGAGCATACGATTGAAACATCATATTAATCGGACGATTATAAGGTGGTACTTGTGATAAATCTTTCCCATCTAAAATAATTTGTCCAGAAGTCGGTTGTTCAAAACCGGCAAGCATCCGCAATAATGTTGATTTACCACTACCAGAAGCTCCTAATAAGGCAAAAATCTCTCCGGTATAAATGGTTAAATTGACATCATCAACGGCATAATAATCATCATTAAAAACTTTGGTTAAATTTTTGATCTCCAATAATGGAGTTATCATCTTTTTTTTAGGCTGTACCTGATTTGTTGTTTTATCGTTCACACTTTTTTCCTCATAACAACAAGCCAAAAAAAACGAGACGGAAAGATTTTAAATCTCCCCGTCTAGAATGTATAAGTCAATTAATTGACATTTTCAAACGGCTATTTACCCGTTTTTAATTTTGTCCATGTGCGAGTGATCACACGTTCAAGTTTCGGTTCTTTTACCGTTAAAGTGAATAATTTTTCCATCACTTCTGGTTTTGGATAAACCGCTGGATCATTTTTCACTTCTGGCTTAACAAACTGATCATTTGCAACTTTATTAGCGCTAGCGAAATTAACATCATTAGTAACTTGAGCTGCAATTTCAGGTTTCATAACAAAGTTCAAAAACTCATGAGCCTCATCAGGATTTGCAGAATCTTTTGGAATAGCAAAAGTATCAAAGAATACTAATGCACCTTCTTTCGGAATTTGATATCCAACATGCACACCATTTTTAGCTTCGTTAGCTCTATCACGGGATTGTAAAATATCACCTGACCAACCTAAAATCACACAAATATCACCATTAGCTAAATCAGTAATATATTGAGATGAATGGAAATAACGGATATTTGGTCTTACTTTTTCCAACAATTCGTAAGCTGCGCCAGTATAATCTTTTGCATCAGTACTATTTGGATCTTTACCTAAATATTGAAGAGCACTTGCTAAGATTTCAGTTGGAGCATCTAAGAATGCCACACCACAATCTTTAAGTTTTTCCATATTTTCAGGTTTGAAAACTAAATCCCAACTGTCAACAGGAGCATCCTCTCCAAGACGTTCTTTAACTTTATCAATGTTATAACCAATACCAGTAGTCATCCATACATATGGGATTGCATACTTATTATCTGGATCATGGTTAGCCATTAATTTCATTAAATTAGGATCAAGATTTTTCCAATTAGGCAATTTACTTTTATCTAACGGTAGATAAATATCAGCTTTAATCTGTCTAGCTAAAAAACTATCTGAAGGTGAAACCACATCAAAACCAGAATGACCGGCCATTAATTTACCTTCAAGCGCTTCATTGGAATCATACACATCATAAACTAGTTTGATACCAGTTGATTTTTCAAAATCAGTGATTGTGCTATTACCAATTTGACCTGCCCAATTATAAAAATGCACGACACGGTCTTTTGCTATAGCAGATTGAGATAGTGCTAGTGATACACCAGCGATGATTGAAAGAATTGTTTTACGTTGAGTAAACATGCTCACCACTTCTCCTCTAGTTAGGGATATTACATGTTAGACACAAGCCCATTGTTAAATACAACGGACCCCCAAATTTTACCATTATTACTCATTAAATAATATGGTGAAACCGAGGTAATCAGGCAATCACAAATCATTAATATAATTAATGAACATGTAGAGCTAACCTTGCATTACGAGGGATAAAATACCTTTTTTTTTTCAGATGTCCACTTAAAAAGTCAAATATTCTAAGATTGTGGGCTGAGTGACTAGATTTTAATCAATCAACCCTTTATTAGCGAGCTATTAACAATTAATTTACTTTTTTTATTCGGCGCTAGCTTGCAAAATTTTTGCTTCTGGTTGCCATACACGATATTTAACTGTTAAATCGTTTGGAACATAGAATACTAATGGTAATCGGCTGTTATAATTTAATAAACCTAACTTATGGTTGATAGAAACAAATTTATTTTCGTTAGCGCCTTCAGGGCAAGCCATCATTGTAGAAATGCTACCTTTAGCTTCTTCAACAACATAGTAAGAATATCCCCAACCTTTAAGCTCTTGTTCTTTAACAACTCCACCTAAACTTTGAGTATTGCAATCAACATTCATCTCTTTACCAATTAATATTTCTACTTTAGCGTTAACTTCATCTTTTAAGTTTGGTAAATGAATAACATAACGAGTAGAACCGGCTTTTGCATCAGGATATGGAGCAATTTCATTTAGTTTTTGAACCTCTTGCGGGGCTTTTTGCGTATTTGCGCAAGCAGATAATGCCACACTCATCAATGCTAATAACACTAATTTTTTCATTATTATTTCTCCAATAAAATTGTCTAACTTAATACGTCAACGTATGCTTTTTAGAACATAATGCGTATAATAACATTATCTAGATTAATGAATATGAGATAAAAATGCCAGCAGAAAAAAAAACTGATGATTTATTAAAATTAATTCTTAATTTACTTTTGATAGGCTTACTAATTGTTTTAACTTATCGAGTAGTCGAAGTATTTTTATTTGGCTTTTTTTGGGCGGTAATGGTAGTTATTGCAACTTGGCCATTAATGATCAAAATCCAAAAAAAACTCTTTAATAAACGTTGGTTATCTTTATTAGTCATGGCGATAATTTTAGCCTTTGTCTGTGTTATTCCTTTTATCTTAATAATTAGTAGTGTTGCTCAAAATGGTCATTATCTGGTCGAATGGGTTAGAACGTTATCGCATAGAGAATTACCTACCCTCGATTGGTTGGTCAATATTCCTATGTTTGGCGAAGAAGTTCACCAAAAATGGCTTGAGCTTATCAAAACAGATGGTTCACAATTAATATCCGATATTCAACCTTATATTGGCATCATGATTGGTTGGCTTTTAGAGCAAGTAACCAATATTGGAGTTTTTATTTTCCATGCCGGTGTCATGATCATTTTTAGTTTATTACTGTTTCTTAAGGGAGAAAGTATCACTAAATATGTTTATGTTTTGGCGAATCGTTTATCTAAACAATATGGCACTACAACAGTTACCTTAGCGGGTCAATCAATACGAGCGGTAGCATTAGGTGTAGTTGTTACAGCCATCACACTGGCATTAATTGGCGGAATGAGTTTTATCTTTACCAAAATGCCATTTCCAGGCATTTTAACGTTAATATTATTTATCTGTTGCGTTGCTCAAATTGGACCTGTTATTGTCATGTTAGGTTGTATCATCTGGCAATTTTGGGATGGGCATATTATATCAGGCATAGTTTTAATTGTTGTGGCTATCATTTTGACCACCCTTGATAGTGTAATGCGAGCATATTTGATAAAGAAAGGCGCCGATCTCCCCTTCTTACTTATCTTATTTGGGGTAATTGGCGGAATTCTAGCCTTCGGAATTATGGGTTTATTCATCGGCCCAGTAGTCTTAGCCTTAAGCTATAAAATTATTCAACAATGGGTTAATGAACAAGCTTAGAACATATTTAGGTATATAATAGAGTTAGTTAACCGATCAATTAAATTATAGGTTACCCCTAAATAATAGGAGTATTATTTTCTGACATAAATTGTGGTATTCTACACTTTGTGTCAGTTTTAATGATATTTAGAACATGCGAATACCCTTTATAAAATATAATCATCAAAAACATTTAAACGAATTAGCCAAGCTTCAACAGAAAGCTGAACAATATCAAATTGTTTACGATCCTAAATCTTATAGAGTTGCGTTGCTTGAACAGATTAAAAAAGCTCAACAGCGTATCTATATTGTTGCCCTTTATTTAGAACAAGATGAAGCTGGTCGCGAGATTCTTGATGCGCTTTATCAAGCTAAAACCCACCAACCAAACTTAGACATCAAAATTTTTGTTGATTGGCATCGTGCTCAACGGGGTCGAATTGGTGAAGATAAAACCAAAACGAATGCGCGTTACTATTATGATTTGAAACAAAAACATCCATCTGTTGATATTCCGGTTTATGGTGTGCCAGTTAATCGTCGAGAAGTTTTAGGTGTATTACACTTAAAAGGATTCATAATTGATGACACTGTAATCTATAGTGGTGCTAGCATTAATAATGTTTATTTATATAAACTTGATAAATACCGTTATGATCGATATCACTTTATCACTAATAGAGTTTTAGCGGATACAATGGTGAATTATGTTAATGATAATTTTCTGCCACTTGATGGCGTTCAACGGTTAGATGTTAGTGAACATAAAACACGTAAACAAATTAAGTCAGAAATTAAACAATTACGCCAACATCTTATGGATGTTAATTATCAATATACGGGAAATAGTGATAACGAAACTTTATCCGTAGCACCAATTGTTGGTCTTGGCCGAAATAATCAACTGAATAAAATTATTCACCATCTAATAAACACGACTGAACAAAAAATCACATTTTGTACACCTTATTTTAACTTACCTAATATATTAGTGCGTGACATCATTCGTCTATTAAGAAAAGGTAAACAAGTTGAAATCATTATTGGTGATAAAGTAGCTAATGACTTTTATATTCCTGAAGACCAACCTTTTAATATCTCAGGTGGATTACCTTATTTGTATGAAATAAACTTAAGACGTTTTGTTGAACGGCTACAAAATTATATTGATAAGGAACAGTTAATCATTCGATTATGGAAAGATGCTGATCAAACCTATCACTTAAAAGGGATTTGGGTAGATGATGAGTGGATGATGATTACAGGTAATAATCTTAATCCAAGAGCTTGGCGTTTAGATCTGGAAAATGCCATACTTGTTCATGATCCTAAACATGAATTACAACAACAGATTAAACAAGAACTCACAACTATTCGTGAAAAAACAGCACTAGTCACCCATTTCCAACAAATTCAAGCTAGCCAATTCTATCCAAAACAGGTACATAAATTAATTAAACGTTTAAGCCGCATCAGAGTGGATAGAATTATTAAACGATTATTATAATTAAATTTGATCTAGATTAATCAAGGCTATTTGTAATGTGTTTACAAATAGCTTATTGGCTAAATTAGATTTTGTTTTGTTGTAAACTTAATATAGTTCTGGCATTTGAAGCACTTGTCGCAATGATATCAATTACGCCCGACCGTAGTGCACCTAAAATTGCGGTTGCTTTAGTATTTTCCGAAGCAATAGCAATAACACATGGAATATTACGTAATTCTTCAATACTTAAACCAATCACTCGATCATTCATGGTTGTATCGACCGGATTACCATTGATATCAAAAAAACCATATCCAGCAATATCACCAATCACACCTTGGTTTAAAGTTGCGTAAGTGACTTCTTGCGGAGTAAACCAGCCCAACTGCACCATATAACAGTTTTCATTCATATCACCAATGCCTACTAAAGCAATATCAGCTTTAGCCGCTCTTTCTAATGTATCTTTAATAACTCGATTTTGGATAAATGCACGTTTAAGTTCACTGTTTTCTACATAAGCTGGTGCGTATAAAGTCTCACTAGTTGCACTAAATTTTCTGGCTAAACTTCGACTAATATGGTCAGCATCAATAATTTCCCCGACACGCTGAGTACCACCGATACCACAAATAAATTTACACTGTTTTTCAGGAAACACACCAACATGGCTGGCAATAGCAGCGACATTACGCCCTTGTCCCACAGCAACAGTCATACCATTTTTTAAAGTACTAGACAGATAATTCGATACCAGAGCAGCAACTTGTCTACGTTGTTCTTCTTCGTCTTGATGATCTAAAGCAATTAAAGCTCGTTTGATACCAAAATGGTTAACAAATTGCTGTTCAATACGAGAACTAAATATCGGATGATATTTAACACTTATTTCAACGATTCCTTCTGCTCTAGCTTTTTTTAGCAAACGACCAACTTTAATGCGTGAAAGACCAAATCGCTGAGCGATTTCTTCTTGAGTTTGTTCATACTCATAGTATGCAACTGCAATTTCTGTAAGTAATTCCGACTCTTGTTTATCTTCAAATACAACCATCAAGTTTGCCTTTCAACACTGTAGTAACTTCTTGCGCTATGATAGATAATATATTACAAAATCGTCTAGCATGCCATGGATTAAGACCAATAAATAATTCAATAAGATAAAATATGATTTTTTATTAAGTTTGATAAGAATGGAATAAATATAAATGATTGGTTATTTATGATAATTATGAAGAAATTTCAATTTATATTAAGCTAAAAAACCCCTTTCCTCAAATTTTTAATCATGAAAAAAATTAGCTGAATAGATTAAATACCAATTAAGAAATGATATTATTTTTCTGGAGTTTTTTCTTCCGTAATTTTTTTCTTCCGGGATTTTTGTTTAGTTAATTGTTTTTTTAAGCGCATTCTTGCTCTTGACTCAGCAAATAATCGATCTCTTTCAGCTTTCTTTTGCAGCTTCTGTTGCTGTTCTTTTTTTTCCCATTGCTTAACCTTCCATGTTGACCATATTTTAAACACTTGCCATAAAACAAAAAGCGAAACTACTGCATGTATAGCTGCATACGGGTCGAAACCATCTTCATAGTTAATTCGAGAAAATACAATAACAGCATATACTGGCAAACTGGTTAGCAGAGATACAAGAACTAGTAGAATCGTATAGACATATTTCGGCATATGCTTATTTAAAATCCTTTTGTGAAGTAATTCTCAATCATAACTAATAAATTAAAATGTTAATATATAGTTTATTAATTAAATAAAAAAGTGGCTGTATTAACAACCACTCAATATTTATAATTACATTTTTTGATGATGAACACTAATTAGAAATTAATTTCAGTACCAACAAAATAGCGACGACCTTCTAAGGTTTTACCGAAGTCATCATTCGTCACTTCTTTGTCAAACAAGTTATAAACACCGCCATAAATCTTAGCATTTTGATTTATTTGGAAAGATGTACCCACATCCCAGAAGGTATAACTAGGATATTCAATTTTTTTACCACTACGATTCGTGGTCGATTCCACTCCGTAATAAGCAACTTTAGTCCATAAATCCAATTGTTGGGTTAAATTCCAATCAAGCTGGGTATTGAATTTTTGCTTAGGAGTACGATTTAAAGGTTTACCTTTATTTTTACCAGTTTTTTGTTCTGTTTTAGTCCAAGAATAGTTAGAACTTAGCAAGAAATCAGTAAACAATGGTGTTTTAAATGATAGTTCTAAACCTTTAAGATCTGCTTTATCAACATTTTCTAAACCCTGAATAAAATGAAATTTTTTACTAAAGTTTTTATAAGAACATGTTTTCTCTTTGATATTTTTATTATCACAAATAGAGTAAGATTGAATCTTATCTTTGTATTTAGTATAAAAAGCTGTTGCAGAAGCATCAATACCGTAATCATTGTTATATCCTAGACCAATTTCAAAATTATCTGATTTTTCAGGTTTTAAATCAGGATTACCAACAACTACACCGTCCCAATATCCCCCACCTGTTACTTGTCCCCAGTCTGAAACAACTTGACGCAATTTTGGCGTTGCATAACCGGTTGAGTAACCGCCTTTCAGGGTAAAATTATCATCAATATTCCAGACACTATAGACTCTTGGATTCCAGTTGCTACCATAGTTTTCATCTTTGTTATAACGTAAACCAGCTGTTATGCTCCAGTTATCGAAAATACTTATTTCATCTTCCGCAAACAATGCATAATTCCAGCGATCAATTTTAGTAATATCACTAGTAAGTTCATTACCTTTATCATGAAGCTCTTGGTAATTATATTTACCCCCTATCGTTAGCATATTAATACTAAAAGGAATCGTCACTCGAGAATCTACATCGGTATTACGAATTTTCATTTTTCTTTCTGGATTATTGTTTTCTTCATAAGCAATAAACGAAGTCGTCGATAGTTCATCAAATAAACCATTATGAGTTAGCGCAAAAGAATTTCTAGCATTATCACGCTTATAATCATTATCTCTTGATTTTTCTCTTGTTTTACCTCTGATTGAAGTACTATTTTGTAACGAACGACCAAAATCAAGATCAAATTTTTGGTTATCAGTAGCATTAAGTGATAATTTACCATTCAAGCTGCGTAATTTCTGTCCAGAATGACCATTTAAAAACTCATCTTCATGACGATTTGTGTATTGGCCATATAATTGAATACCGAGAATATCGTCAATAATTGGTCCAGTCGTTGAAAAACTACCTACATAGGTATTTTTCTCATCAGAGCGATAAGGCATAACTGATTCAACTCGTAAACCACTGTGCCATTTGTTGGACACTTTTTTAGTAATGATATTGACTACCCCACCCATAGCATCTGAACCATATAAAGAAGACATAGGTCCACGAACAACTTCAATACGTTCAATAGCAGTTAGCGGAGGTAACCAGCCTTGTTCGAAACCAGAATTATCACTATTTGGTCTAGTTTCACGCGTACTAACTTTTTTACCATCAATTAATAATAAGGTATATTTGGCATCCATACCACGAATACTAATATCGGTCGAATCGCCGCCACCAGTTATTGTGACACCAGGAATGTCTTTCAGAGCATCGGTGACATCACGATAAGGTTTTTTGCTAATTTCTTCCGGCGTGATCACCGAAATTGTTGCTGGAGCGTCCTTAATTTGTTGAGAAAATCCTGATGCTGTCACCACCATAGTATCAGTATTTTTATCATCAGCCGCCATCGCTAAACCTGATAATGATAATAAAATACTTGTATTTAAGACATGTGTAGCCAACTTAAACTTCGTATTCATTGTTATAACCCTATTAATTATATTGATATTTTGCAAAGCAACCCGCGAGTAACAATATACTATATGAGAATAATTATCAATATCCTTACGAAAAATTATTTATTACTAGACAATCATAATCCTTTAAACAATAATAGTTATCATTTGCATCATACACATAGGAACTAATTATGAATACTAAGAAAAAACTATTATTAAGTAGCTTAGCAGCGTTAATGTTAGGTTTGACTGGTTGTCAATCGTCAATTACAGTAAATCCAGATAATAAACAATCAGTTGTTGTGCCTAAATCACCAAATAAAGTTGTTGTGATGAATTATGGAGCCTTAGATACATTAGATGCTTTAGGTAAAGGATCAATTGTAACAGCAACACCGCTTTCTGTACTTCCGGCTTATCTTCAACAATATAAAAATACGACTATTACTGATACAGGTAATATGAAAGAACCAAATATTGATGCAATCAAACAAGCTAAACCTCAATTAATTATCATTGACGGCCGACAAGCAAGGCATACGGAAGAATTCACTAAAATCGCTCCAGTAATTAATTTAAGCGTTGATGCCAAAAACTACCTTGAATCGACCAAAAATCATATCAATGTATTAGCAAGTATTACTGGTACTGAAAAAACAGCTAACAATCTAATTCAATCATTAGATGCTAAAATAAGCAATGCTCAATTAGTTGCTCAAGCAAGTAATAAAAAAGCAATTGTTGCTATTCATAATGACGGTAAAATGATCCTTATCAATGCAAGCTCAAGTGCCGCATTAATTCACGATGTATTACATGTAAAACGTGCGGTACCATTAGCACCACAACCGACCAACGCTATTGGTAAACCAAAACCAACCTTTATTGATAATAGTTACATCAGTAAAGTTAAACCAGATATTATTTATGTTGTAGACCGTAGTAAAGCAATTGGCCAGTCTGCGATGAAAAATGATTTCTTCAATACAAAAGTATTAGCAAAAAGTAAAACTGAAGTTATTTATTTAACACCAGACCTTTGGTATTTATCTGGTGGCGGTGCTGAAAGTTTAGATCGTCAAATCGATGAAGTAATTAATGTATTAAAATAAATTGATTTTTTATAATAAATTAACTTCCTTTCACAAAAGCCCTTATCACTATAAGGGCTTTTTAATTAACAATTTTACCTTGTCCTTCCTCAGAATATTCCCCCCATCAAATGATTGATAAGTGTTTTTTATTGTTTACTATTACACGCCAATTGAATGTAAGGAGAATAAACATTAAGAAAAAAACTATTGTTAATTGCAGTATTATTTCCTTTTATGATTCACGCATGAACGTGATGCTCCGCTAGGTTTAACATGGGGTGCATCAATATCGGACATTGTTTCAAAATATAAAGCAAAAGAAATAATTGAAAAAAATGATTTGACCATATATGAATTACCTAACCCTCCTATAACATTACCTAATTTTACTTTATATAAATTATTAGCTCTGTTGAAAGGAAAAAAATAGATGCAAAGGGTATTAATATTAGTGATCCGTCGAATAAGGTTTATCGATATTACCTATTACAAATAATTAAAATATAAACTTCAAATTATTTGCAATAAATAGCATGTTACATACATGCCATAAGAAATTATATTTTTATAGATGATAACTACGCTAAAAATTTTTATTTGGTTCAAGTTAAATATGTTAAAATGCTCGCCTGTTGTCATAATCTAAATTGGCAAATTTTTAAATTCTCGATAAATACCTCAATAAATTTTAAATTACTATAAATATTATGAATACATCATCCCCTACTATCGGATTTGTGAGCCTTGGTTGTCCTAAAAATTTAGTTGACTCTGAGCGAATTTTAACTGAATTACGTACTCAGGGTTATCAAGTTGTACCTAGCTACGATAATGCAGATTTAGTTATTGTTAACACCTGTGGCTTTATTGATAGCGCGGTACAAGAATCATTAGAAGCCATTGGCGAAGCGCTAAATGAAAATGGAAAAGTCATTGTGACTGGTTGTCTTGGCGCTAAAGAAGATCAAATTCGTGATGTACATCCTAAAGTGCTTGAAATATCAGGACCACACAGTTATGAGGCTGTACTTGAGCATGTCAATAAATATGCACCTAAACCTACCTATAATCCATTTACTAGTTTAGTACCCGAACAAGGGGTAAAACTAACACCAAAACATTATGCTTATTTGAAAATCTCGGAAGGCTGCAACCATAGTTGTTCATTCTGTATTATTCCTTCATTACGTGGGGAAATGATCAGTCGACCAATCGGTAATGTGCTTGATGAAGCAAAACGTTTGGTTGATGGTGGGGTGAAAGAATTATTGGTTATTGCCCAAGATACATCAGCTTATGGTATTGATATAAAAAACCGGACCAATTTTTGGAATGGTATGCCGTTAAAGACCGATATTCATACCCTTTGTGAACAATTATCTAGTCTTGGTATTTGGGTACGACTACATTATATGTATCCTTACCCTAGTGTGGATAATTTAATTCCTTTAATGGCGGATGGCAAAATCTTACCTTATTTGGATGTACCATTACAACATGCTAGCCCTACTGTATTAAAATCAATGAAACGACCGGGAACCATTGAAAGAACACTTGAAAGAATTCATAAGTGGCGAGATATTTGTCCAGAAATCACTCTGCGTTCAACTTTTATTGTCGGTTATCCAGGCGAAACTGAACAAGATTTTGAATTACTACTCGATTTTCTATCTCAAGCACAATTAGATCGTGTCGGTTGTTTCCCTTATAGTCCAGTAGAAGGCGCTGCGGCTAATCAATTAGCCAATCAAATACCGGAGCATATAAAACAAGAACGATTCCATCGGTTTATGCAATTGCAACAAACAATTTCAACCCGTAAGCTACAAAACAAAATTGGTAAAACATTATCCGTGCTTATCGATGAAGTGGATGATGAAGGTGCAATTGGACGAAGTATGGCTGATGCACCGGAAATAGATGGTGTAGTCTATCTAAATGAAGAAAAAACGGTTAAAGTTGGCGATATTGTTAAGGTCAATATTGAACATTCAGATGAATACGATTTATGGGGAACTGTACAACAGTAAATATAATCAATGAACTTACATTATCGAAATGAAATTAAAAATTTAATTACCTTAGCTATCCCTGTCATGATTGCTCAAATATCACAAACAGCAATAACGTTTGTTGATACAATTATGGCTGGAAATTACAGTAAAACAGCCTTATCAGGTGTTGCTATAGCGGTATCAATTTGGTTACCCACAGTATTATTTGGTCAAGGTCTATTGACTGTATTAACTCCCATTATATCAAACTTAAATGGTGCAGCTAAACGTGAGCAAGTTGCCGATCATACACGGCAAGGTGTGGTGATTGCATTAATTTTATCTGTGTTCATAATGTTAATTTTATATCATTCAAATAAAATAATTAGCTTAAGAAGTTCTGCAGAGAATCCGATTGATCCAGACATGATTGAAGTTGCCGTTTCATTTTTACGTGCAATTATGTGGGGAGTACCAGCATTTCTACTATTTTTAGTTTACCGCAATCAATGTGAAGGTTTATCTAACACAAAACCCGCTATGGTAATAATATTCATTGCCTTACTTGCTAATATTCCAATTAACTATGTTTTAATTTATGGCAAATTAGGCTTACCTGCTTTTGGTGGTGTCGGTTGTGGCATTACTGCAGCAATAATTTTCTGGTTAATGTTTGGTTTAATCCGTATATATACCTTAACTACTGCTAGCCAACGTGATATTCGTAAAACGCCATTAACAAAGCTTGTTGATTTTTCCATCATTAAAAAGATAGTGGTATTAGGAACACCTTTAGCTCTTGCTTACTTTTTTGAAATGAGCTTGTTTGCTGTAGTTGCCTTACTTATTGCCCCTCTCGGACAAATAACTGTGGCGGCTCATCAAATTATCTTTACTATTAGTAGTTTAACATTTGCAATTCCATTATCTCTTGGCGTGGCGACCAGTATTCGTGTCGGTTACTTATTGGGTAAAAATAAACCAATTCTAGCCAAGCAAACTGCTTATATAAGTTTAGCGATATCCTTCATGATAGCGGTAATCGTCGCATTAATTCTGGTCATTTTTAGATCACCAATAATAACCATATTTACTCATGAGATCGATGTAATAACCATCTGTCTACAACTGATTATTTTACTTGCCATCTATCAAGCTTCAGATTATTTACAAGTAGTCGCAAGTAATGTATTACGTGGTTATAAAGATACTAAGAGCATCTTTTTTATTACTTTACTGTCTTATTGGGTTGTTGGTTTACCAGTTGGTTACATATTAGGCTTAACTGATCTAGTGATGGAACCAATTGGTGCCGCAGGATTTTGGATAGGGATTATATCAGGGCTTGCTGTTGCTGCTTTTCTGTTAATTGCCAGAATGGTTTATCTACAAAAACAACCAACAGAAATAATATTAAAACGAGCTTCTAGATAATTTGATTAGATCAAAAAAGCCACCATAAGGTGGCTTTTTACTATTAAAATAACTTTATTATTTTAATAAACTATTGGCTTGTTCTAGAACGTTCTCAACTGTGAAGCCGAATTTAGCAAATAATTGTTCTGCTGGACCTGACTCACCAAAGCTTGTCATACCAATAATCTTACCATTTAGACCAACATATTTATACCAATAGTCACTAATACCTGCCTCAATAGCGACTCGTGCAGTAACTGAAGATGGTAATACTGATTCTTTATAAGCTTGGTCTTGTTTATCAAATGCATCGGTTGATGGCATTGAAACAACACGTACTTTTTTACCAGCTTCGGTAAGTTTATGATAAGCCTCAACAGCTAGTTCGACTTCAGAACCAGTGGCAATTAAAATCAGTTCAGGAGTGCCACTACAATCATTTAAAATATAGCCACCACGATAAACATTAGCTAATTGTTGTTCGGTGCGTTCTTGTTGTTTAAGATTTTGTCTTGAGAAAATTAACGCAGTTGGACCATCTTTACGTTCAATCGCGTATTGCCAAGCAATAGCTGATTCAACTTGGTCACAAGGACGCCAAGTACTAACATTTGGAGTAACACGTAAGCTTGCCATCTGTTCAACGGGTTGGTGAGTTGGACCATCTTCACCTAAACCAATTGAGTCATGGGTGTAGACAAATAAAGAGCGAATTTTCATTAAAGCAGCCATACGGACTGCGTTACGCGCATACTCCATAAACATCAAGAAAGTTGCACCATAAGGAATAAAGCCGCCATGTAAAGCAATACCATTCATAATTGCAGACATACCAAACTCACGTACGCCATAATGAATGTAGTTACCATCTGGATTAGCTAAAATCTCTTTAGATCCTGACCACATAGTTAAATTACTTGGTGCTAAGTCAGCTGAACCACCTAAAAATTCAGTTAACACTGGCGCAAAAGCTTCAATGGCATTTTGTGAAGCTTTACGGGTAGCAATTGTTGCCGGATTTGCTTGTAGCTTATTAACAAAATCTTTAGCAACCTGTTGCCAATTACTTGGTAAATCACCATTCATACGACGTTTGAATTCTTTTGCCAATTCTGGGTAAGCTTTTGCATATGCATCAAAGCGAGCATTCCACTCATCTTCACGTTGTTTACCAGTAGCTTTTGCATCCCATGCCTCATAATAATCTTTTGGAATTTCAAATGCAGGATATGACCAACCTAAAGCTTTACGCGTTGCTTCAATTTCAGCATCACCAAGTGGTGCGCCATGACAATCATGACTTCCTGCTTTGTTTGGAGAACCAAAACCAATAACAGTTTTACACATTAATAATGATGGTTTATCAGTTACAGCCTGTGCTTGCTCAATAGCTTCAGCTAATGCCTTAGCATCATGGCCATCAATACCACGAATAACATGCCAACCATATGCTTCAAAACGTTTAGCGGTATCGTCGGTAAACCAACCTTCAATTTCACCATCAATTGAAATACCATTATCATCATAAAAAGCAATTAATTTGCCTAATTTAAGTGTACCCGCTAATGAACATACTTCATGAGAAACCCCTTCCATCATACAACCATCACCCATAAATACATAAGTATGATGATCAACTATGGTATGTGCAGGTTTGTTAAATTGAGCTGCTAATGTTCTTTCAGCAATAGCCATACCGACAGCATTGGCAATACCTTGCCCTAAAGGACCTGTTGTTGTTTCAATGCCCGGAAGATGACCAAATTCTGGATGACCTGCGGTTTTAGCATTTAATTGACGAAAGTTTTTTATGTCATCAAGGGTTACGTTATAACCAGTCAAATGTAATAAGCTATAAATTAACATTGATGCATGACCATTCGATAATACAAATCGATCCCGATCAGCCCAATTAGGATTGGTAGGATTGTGTTTCAAAAATCCTCGCCAAAGGACTTCAGCCATATCGGCCATCCCCATCGGCGCACCAGGATGGCCTGATTTTGCTTTTTGCACGCCATCCATGCTTAATGCTCTTATCGCATTGGCTAGTTCGCGGTGGGATAGTGTGGTTACATTCATGTTAATATTCTCCAAAAATATATTTTAAATATTCATTGATTGTCTACAAACAGCAGACAGATAAAACGCTTTCGTACCAAAACAAAAAAGGGGAATATATTTCCCCTATTCTTTTAATTAAAGTAGTGCTCCGATCATATCTTCTAGTTTACCCTGATCGACAGCAAATGCACGGATGCCTTCAGCCAATTTTTCAACAGCCATAGCATCACTGTTATGCTGCCATCTAAACTCAGCTTCAGTCATTAATGCTGGACGCTCAACTAAAGTTTGATTTGGATCTAATTTACGCACTACTGGGGCACTTGATTTTTGCATCTCAGACAATAAATTAGGGGAAATAGTTAAACGATCACAACCCGCCAATGCTAAAATTTGATCAACTTGTCTAAAACTAGCCCCCATGACAATAGTCTTATAACCATGTTGTTTATAATAGTTATAGATATTACGTACTGAAACTACACCAGGATCTTGGTCAGCAATATAAGGATCTATAGGTTTTTTGGCTTGATACCAATCATAAATACGACCAACAAATGGTGAAATTAAAAAGGCATTAATTTCAGCACAAGCTCGCGCTTGAGCGAAGGAAAACAATAAAGTTAAATTACAGTTAATCCCTTCTTTTTCTAAAACCTCAGCAGCTTTAATACCTTCCCACGTAGAAGCGATTTTAATCAGAATTTTTGATTTATCAATGCCTTTTTGTTTATAAAGCTCAACAATTCGACGAGCTTTTTCAATACAGGCTTGGGTATCAAATGATAATCTTGCATCAACTTCAGTCGAAATTCGTCCAGGGATAGATTTTAAAATTTCAGCGCCAATATTTACCGCTACTTGGTCACAAGCATTAACCAATTGCTCGGCTTTGCTACCACCTAGTTTTTTAGCTGTTTCAATAGCAGAATCAATTAAATAACGATATTGAGGAAGTTGAGCAGCTTTTAAAACAAGCGATGGATTAGTTGTTGCATCTTCAGGAGAAAACTGTTTGATTGAATCGATATCGCCAGTATCAGCAACCACAACAGTTAATTTTTTGAATTCATCTAATTGACTCATACTTGTATTTCCTCTACTACATGTTTTTTAAACATAATTATAATAACATTTATTAAGTAATAAAACGACAAGGTTTCATCGTTTCGGTTAAGGTCTTTTTGGCTAAAAATCAACAAGACTGATAAAACTACAATTTGATCTAAATAAGCTATCGATAAAAACGAAAAACATTGATATTTCATAGCCATTAACTAACTTTTTAGTACATAAAAATTAACAGGTAAATAATGTAACAAATTGACTCTTCATATTTATGTAATCATCTAAACCAGTAGTTAGCAATTTGTTGATCGAATTTAAATCAAGGATATCTTTTTATCACTTGTTATCGGTTTTATAGTTTTTACTTATTTACACCAAAATGAACATAAGTTCATATTAATATCATTTGTAATTTTGAGATACTAATAAATTTAATTTTGTGACATAAGTCGCAAAAAAAATAGTAAATAAAAGATAATTTAATTTTTAATAGCCGATAAAGAAGTGGATTCAATTCTAAAAAAAGCAAAAAGTTAAAATAATTTGGCAAGAATTTATCAAAGGTTAGATATTAATACTTTTGATACAATCAAATTAACTTTAACCATTAATTGATTGTATTCGATATTTTACTCAATCCATACATAGCTTGCATAAGCGTCTAAATTACAACTTATACACGTTGAACACTGTTTACCTGCACAAGTTAATAAATCACGTTTAATTAATTTTATTAACCCTTTTTTAACCCAAAAATTCAGCATAGGTTCAACTGCGCTACTAGATAAGCGAAAGTGACGAGCCACATCTTGCAGATTAGCTCGTCCTTGTAACTGAATATAATCACGAATTGCAGTAATTAACATATTATTCAATATTTAAATTTATCATTAACCAATAATTTTTATTCACAACAAGCTGATTGATTGTTGTGAGATCGTGGTTTTGGTAAGTAATATTGATTAAAGCAAGGTAAACGCCCCATTTTACGCATAACGATAAAAAAGAAAGTAATAAATCCTCCAATAGCTATCAACCAATAAGGCGCACATGAAGATTGGCCTAATAAACTAAATTGGTAATAAATTGTTGCTGACAACCAACCTATAACAAATGTCCAAATAGCGACAAATATCATCCACCTTAGCCCTGTTTCACGATAGATTGTGCCTAATGCTGCCGCACAAGGTGTATAAAGCAACACAAAAATAAGATAAGCAATAGCTGAAGATGATGTAACAAATGAACTACTTATTTTCGATACCGTAGTCGAGTCGACAGACAATTCATTTTGTAAACTGTTTTCATCTTGATTAATACTAGATAGACCTAGCGGATCAGCGATTGAGTTAGTTAAATCAATAAAACGATCTGGAATGGTTTCTAACGCTGACTTGATGCCATCATAAAAAGAAAAAGGTTCTGGTTGTTCAGTTTGATGATCCATTGAATAAAGTGAATTTAAAGTTGCCACAACTGACTCTTTAGCAAAGATTCCGGTAAAAATACCTACTGTTGCAGGCCAATTTTGCTTATCAATTCCCATTGGTGTAAATACAGGAGTAACTTTTTGCCCCATAACTGATAACACAGAGTGATTTGAATTTTCATTCCCAAATGAACCATCAGTTCCTAAGGAATTAAAGAAGCTAAGTACGGTTACCATAACGACAATGGCTTTTCCTGCTCGTAAAACAAAGCTTTTCAAACGTTGAAAAGTTATTCTCAACATACTCCGTAATGTCGGAATACGATAAACAGGCATTTCCATAATAAATGGCGTTAATTCACCTTGTAACAGAGTATTTTTTAATATAAATCCCGTTAGCATAGCTACTAAAATACCCAGCAAATACAGCATAAACACAATAATCGATGCATGATTAGGAAAAAATATCACAGCAAACAAAGCGTAAATGGGTAATCGAGCACTGCAAGACATAAACGGAATTAAACAAATTGATAAAATACGATCACGAGGGCTATCAAGTGTCCTTGTTGCCATAATTGCGGGTACGCCACAACCAAACCCCATTAGCATGGGGACAAACGCTTTACCGGGTAAACCAATGCATCGCATAAAACGATCAACAATCATTGCGGCTCGCGCTAAATAACCTGAATCTTCCAAAAAAGATAGCACAAAAAACATCGCCGCAATAACCGGTATAAAGGTCGATACCGTGGTAATGCCATTGCCGACCCCATCAGCTAAAATAACTGTTAACCAAGTTGGTGTATGTAGCATATTTAAGAGATAAGCAAAGCCATTAACAAAAATGGTACTAAATACTCCTTCAAAAAAATCAACAAAAACTGAACCAAAATTAATCGCAATAAAAAACATGCTATACATTGCGAGTAAAAAAAATGGAATACCAGTAAAACGCCCTAAAGCTAATTTATCCAATTTTTCAGCAAGATTAATATTGGCTTCTCTAGGCTTATCAATCACCATCTTGCAAAGCGTATCAATCGTATCATAACGTGCACTTGCAAGTGCTACGTCAATCTGATTATCGAAATTGATAGACAATAAACAACGACAAGCAGCTAACTTTTCGTTTTCTAAAAAATCCAAAGATTGATTTGCCCCATTAAGCAAGGCTTCAATTAACTGCCAACGATTAAATTGTTGTATCCGACTGGTTGCAGGCAATTCAGCTAAATATCGATTAAATACAGCTTGTGCATCACTACTTAACGTATCAATGGTTGGCATCGCAGTCTTTAAATTCGATGAGCTAACTTCAATTTGCTGATAAAATTTTGATAATCCAGTTTTTCGCGTAGACGAAATCGCAATAACCGGACAACCTAAAGCTTTGGTTAATTTATCGATATTTAATCTTTCTCCCATAGCTTTAAGTGCATCAACCATATTAAGCACAATTATCATAGGTACTTGCATATCAATTAACTGAAATGTTAAATATAAACTGCGTTGTAAATTTGTTGCATCAATAACATTAACTATCAAGCTATTGTTATCAGTTAATAGAAACTGCCGAGTAATAAATTCATCTTGAGCAATACCGATTGGATCTGGCTCAACAGAGTAAGTTCCCGGTAAATCAACAATATCATAGTGCTTATTTTGGTAAGCAAACGAACCAGATTTGTGCTCAACGGTTACCCCTGGCCAATTACCTACACGCTGTTTTGAACCAGTTAACAAATTAAATAATGTAGTTTTGCCACAATTAGGATTACCAACTAATGCAATTTTCATGCGACTACCTCAACTTCAATTGCCGCTGCTTCACGACGGCGTAAACACAGTAGAAAACCACGCAAATTAATTTCAATTGGATCACCTAATGGAGCGATTTGCATCACAGTCAACTTACATCCGGGCGTCATTCCCATAGCTAAAAGCTTTTGACGAAAAGGTAAAGAGTCAGGTAACAGACGTTTAATAACAGCTCCACGTCCTTGAGAAAGGCGATCAAGCGTAAATGCAGACATCATACTTCCTATCAAATAAGGTTGTATTTAAAAAATGACAATATTTTAAAAGATAATCATTCGCATTTTTAGCATTAAACTGCGAGCAAATTGCAAAAAACATCTAAAATAAGTGAAAATCATTGCACTGATAGAAAAAAACGAATACAACATTGATGAAATCAAAAAAATAAGTGATAAAAATAAGCCAAAAACCCCTCTCCTCAACTTTTTTAATTGTCAAAAAAATGCTTTCGTTAAAATACCTTCAAAATAGTTTTCAAATTTTTATACAAATGCTTAACCGCCATAATTGGATGATGGATCATCATTCTTGGGCCGGCATAGCGCATAACTTCTTTGATTTTTAGTTTGTAATCTTTGCGATAGCAATGTTTTGGACAGAGTTCACAGGTGGTTTTCTGTTCGCCAAATCGACACATAGTTAAACGTTGCATGGCATATTGCAACAGATCATTACACTCGTCACAAAGCTGATTTTTCGGGGTATGGTGTTTCTGGCGGCAATAAAGGGCTATCATCACCCTCACCGTGGCTTTTTCTTGAGTAATTTTCGGGCCAGTATTGTTTGCAACCATAATCAAATATACGTTAGTTAAAAAGATGATAGAATAAAGAATTAGTTAATATGATCACAAGGATTTTGGTTAATGGCAAGAATTATCAACAAAGATACTATTGTTTGTATGTCACTTTCAGCAAGACCAAGTAATTTTGGTACTCGTTTTCACAATTTTTTATATGAAAAATTAGATTTAAATTATCTATATAAAGCTTTTACAACCAATAACTTAAAAGATGCTATTTATGGAATTAAAGCATTATCAATTCGTGGTTGTGCTATCTCAATGCCTTATAAACAAGCATGTATCGAATTTATTGATGAATTAGATGTTTCGGTACAATCAATTCAAGCGGTTAACACTATTGTTAATACCGATCACTATTTGAAGGCCTACAACACTGATTATATAGCTGTGGAAAAACTAATTAAGGCTAATAATATCAGTAATAACACACCATTTGTTTTAAAAGGTAGTGGTGGTATGGCTAATGCTGTAATTGGGGCATTTTACGATGCCGGTTTTAAACATGGCATAGTTTGTGCCAGAAATCAGCAAAAAGGGGAAGCTTTAGCTAAGCGTTATCATTACCAATGGCAAAAAGATGAATCTACCATTACACCAGAACAAGCTAAATTAATTATCAATGTTACGCCAATTGGCATGCAAGGTGGCATTGAGGCAGACCAATTATCGTTTAGTGAAGCAATGATTAACCAAGCAGATATTATATTTGATGTTGTCGCCCTACCCGTTGAGACACCACTTATAAAATTTGCCAAAAAATTAAATAAAACGATTATTTCAGGAGCTGATGTCGCCGTATTACAAGCGGTTGAGCAATTTATTTTATATACCGGTGTTACCCCTAGTGAAGCGTTGATCCAGCAAGCAGGTGAATTCGCCAGACAAGGTTAAGAACATTACAAAAAAATAATAATAAAGACAGGTTAACATGTTAAACATGGACGTTTAACAAAATTGTAGTTTGTTTTAAAAAATATATCAAAACAATAACAGTGATTAATAAAATGGTCTTATAAGAAAACGCTTTGCTTAAAGCTTATAAAAGTAATTGAATGAGCATAATTGATTATAAAATCCTATTAGAAAGCAGAAAATTTGTGATACTTAAAAATATTTAGAAAAGTAATTTTTAGAGATTCAAGAAATCACTCAAATAAAACAATTTTGATGATCAATCATTTTAGTAATAGATCAAAAAAAGTATTTAAAATCCTTAATAAGATCTTTACCTGCTTGATTAATATCAACCAAGTTAGGCATTGCACTACGCCCTCTTTTCTGTTTGTTGGCTGCTACTATGGCTAGATTGGCAAACAAAATCGTTTTCTCTAATGGCCAACCATAACTAATACCGTAAGCAAAAGCCCCCTGAAAAATATCATTTTCAGTAATGTCATCAACAGCTTGTTTGTTAAAGCCAGAAATTGTCACTACTTGTTGATGATCAAGATATACGCAATCTTTTTTATTCATACGAATAATAATTTTACCGTTAGTTAAATTGCGTAATTTTTTCAATGCACTTTTAATCTCATCACTACCATGGAAAGCTTTTAATTTGACAAAAGCACTAGCAAATTGTTCTGTTACAATTAGATAATCAGCTTGTTGAGCTAAGTACAAACTATTAGCCGACAGGTTATCTACATTCATAATCATTTTGACTTTGGGTAAATGCTCAATTAGGTACTCACTCAATTCTGCTTCATAGCCATCAGCTAACATAACTATATCATTTTTGTTTTCGCTTACAGTTTGTACAAAGTGAGCTAATTTATTTTTTTCTGCTATTGTCAATTTAGGTGGCTGTAGCAAGCGATGTGATATAATTGTATAGCTATTATTTTGCTCATCAACAGTGATAGCTTCTAATGGTGTGACCATTTTCTCTGAAAAGATAAATTGCCGCGTATTAACGCCAATATTAGCAAGCTCTGTCTCAATTTGATTACCATGATTATCATTGTTGAGATGGCCAATATGATATATATCTTCACCCCATAGTGCTAATAAATATGCTGTATTAGCACATGATCCTCCGCCAGAATAAATAACATTATCGGAAGTAATTGAACCATTCAGTTCCAAACCAGATGAGGTAAAACACAATAGATCTAAACAAGCAAAACCAACGGTAAGTATTGTCATCATTTATCCTTAATAAATTATGTAATTTAAAAAAAACAAATATTGAAAATAATTTAACTAAACGATTTTGAACGTAATTGTGCTATTGATTACCACTAATTAAGAGAGAAAAAAGCAATAAGGGAAGTAATCTTACTGCTTTCATATAATACAACAATGCCAACAAAAATCTTTTGGATATGTAAATCTAACTTTTGATAACTTAATCAAATAACAGATCTAATTAAGAATCGATAATATAATATTCTATTTAGCCCCATTTGATAAGTATTAATTAAAATTTATTTTATAAAAACTATTGCAACCATCAGTAATAACTATTAATAGTTAGTTTTTTCTGATGATTAATAAAAATTTTTGTTACATAATTTGATGTAATTTGTGATATACCTCTAAAAGCTTTTTGTGCATGGTAAATAGATCCATTAAACTATCACTATCTGAAATAGAGTGATCTAAATCCGTTAGTCCAAAAAATTGTTTTTTTGCTGTTGCATAAAGCCACATTTCAGCTACACAGGAACTACCATACATTTTATTAAAAGCAGGTTGATAATCATCAAATTGGTTTGCGCCACGCTCAATAATGAAATTAACTAAAGTTTGCAAACAACGATAGGCGTGATTGCGTTCTACACTAAAGATAGACTCATTCATTTCAATCGTCCAATCTATCCATAATTTAGCTTGCGGTAAATCCTGTGCTGCTAACGCTAGCATAGCTTTTAATTCGCCAATTCTCAATGTTAGCCATGCATTATCTTTACCTGTTGCAATACCAAGTAATTCACGAACTCGAGCAAAATCATCTATACCTTCTTCATCAAACAGTTCAATAATGTCGAGTAGTTGCTTGCCAGATCGTTTTTGATGTGGAAGAGACAAAATCAAATCACGAAGATGAATCACCATATTGTTATTAGCAATTAACAGATCCTCTGGTGGATAGATTTCTGACATGCCAACGGCTAAAATTCGACAAGCATAAACCCCAAGATGCTGATAATCCATTATTAACACTTCTATTTGATGACGCTCAAAAATCGCCATCAAGTTGGCAAATTCCTGCTCGGTTGTACCAGAAAAATCCCAATCAACAAACTCATAATCCGATTTTTGATTAAAAAGATCCCAAGAAATTAAGCCACTTGAATCAATAAAATGCGTTTCTAAATTACTAAGATCTGCTACATCATCATTATCAAAACTTGGCGGTGAAAACACATCAAGATCTTTAAGACTTCGACCTTGTAGTAATTCAGTCACTGTTCGTTCAAGCGCTACACCAAAATTAGGATGAGCACCGAATGAAGCATAACATGTACCATTTTGAGGATTAAATAGCACAACACAAATCACTGGAAATTCGCCAGCTAATGATGCATCAAAACAATAAATAGGGAAACCTTCCTTTTCAAGCGTTTCGATTGCTGCTAATACAGCAGGATAACGATTAATTACTGTTTCGGGAATAGTTGGCAGACTAATTGCTTCAGCAATAATTTTATTTTTGGTATAACGTTCAAATATTTCGGATAAAGCTTGTACTCGCGCTTCATTTTGTGTGTTGCCTGCTGACATTCCATTTGATGCATATAAGTTAGCAATTAAGTTCACTGGTACATAAATGGTTTTGCCATCTGATTGTTGTACAAATGGCAGAGCACAAATACCCCTTTCACTATTACTAGACTGTAAATCAATTAGATCTGTTGCCGTTAATTCGTGTTCAGGATCATAAAAATTAAGTAACTTTTGCGATAATAAACCTTTGGGTAAACTATTATCATCAGGAATTGCAAACCATTTTTCCGATGGATAATGAACAAATTCACCATTAGCGACTTTATCACCTAAATAAAAATCAGAAAAAAAGTAGTTAGTTGAAAGTCTCTCAAAATATTCACCTAAAGCAGAAGCTAGCGCCGCTTTTTTACTCGAGCCTTTGCCATTAGCAAAACATAAAGGACATTTTATATTTTGAATATGTACCGACCAAACATTGGGCACGGGGTTAAGCCAAGAGGCTTCATTAACAGCTAAATCATATTTATCTAATTGTTGTTGAAAATAGTTAATGGAATCTTCAAGTGCTGCATCTTTACCCGGAATAAATGTTTTCATATTAAAATTTTAAAAACCTTTTTAAAAATAACGTTGCTTTATTGATTTATTTGGTATTAAATGTATCGTTTTTTTGACCAAAGTCAAAGCAATAAAATAAATAAAACTTAATTAAGGAAATAAAATGAAAAAAATAATAGATACCAGTGGACTTTCTTTTAAAGACTTTTTCTTTTTTGACAAAATGTTCACGCCTAAAATTATTACTGTAATTTATTGGATAAGTTTAATTCTTATCGCATTTTCAGGTCTAGTTATCATCTTCTCAAGTTTTCTAATTATTCGTTATAGTTTTGGCTCAGCACTACTAGGTATAATAACCGGCATTATAACCATCGTTGGTGGTGCTTTATTTACCCGCATCGGATACGAAATAATTTGTGTTCTATTCAACATTAACCGAAATATCGAAAAACTAGCTTTAAATAAATCAACTGACGATAATCAATAAGTCTTATATTAAGAAAAAAGTGGGGAATTTACCCCACTATAAAAATCTGGTAATGCTCCATTGATAAATAATTAAATAGGACATTATTCTTTCGCGTTTAATTCACTTAATGGCCATCTTGGTTTAACCTCAATAGCTAGATCGGCAAATTGTGAGGCTTTAAGATGAATCATACCTGCATAGGCTATCATCGCACCATTATCAGTACAAAATTCTAATCGAGGATAATAAACTTGCCCTTTGCGTTGGGCCATAAGTGCAGCAAGTTGGCGACGTAAAGTTTTATTGGCACTCACTCCTCCGGCAATAACCAATCGATTAAAACCAGTTTGATCTAAAGCTCGACGTGACTTTATTAATAAAGTATCAACTAAAGCATCCTCAAAGGCCTTAGCTATATCTGCTCTGGTTTGTTCGTCAAGATCCTGAGCTTGGCTCTGTTGATAAATAGTATTTGCTGCAGCAGTTTTAAGCCCTGAAAAGCTAAAATCTAAACCAGGTCTATCAGTCATAGGGCGAGGAAAACGAAACCGTGTGGCATCACCAAGTTCAGCTAATTTCGATAATTTCGCACCACCAGGATAGTCAAGTCCTAACAATTTAGCTGTTTTATCAAATGCTTCCCCTGCTGCATCATCAATTGATTCACCCAGTAATTGATATTTACCAACACCAGTTACTTTAATTAACTGAGTATGTCCTCCTGATACTAACAAAGCCACAAATGGAAACTCAGGTGGATTATCTTCTAGCATAGGGGCTAACAAGTGACCTTCCATATGATGAACCGCAACGGCTGGTACGTCCCATGCATATGCAAGTGAGCGTCCAATAGAGGCGCCAACCATTAAAGCCCCAATCAAACCTGGGCCTGCGGTATAAGCCACACCATCAATATCAGTTGCACACAAATTAGCCTCTTTTAGTGCAGCTTGTATCAATGGCACTGTTTTACGAATATGATCACGAGAGGCCAATTCTGGCACAACGCCACCATAATCGGCATGTAATTTTATTTGTGAATAGAGTTGATTAGCGATAAGTCCTTGCTTGTCATCATAAATGGCAATACCTGTTTCATCACACGATGTTTCAATACCTAAAATCTTCATTAATGTTTACTCACTAAATTGGAAAGATCATCTTCACTCCAAAGATCTTGTTCACTTAGTTCTTTATCAGCAATGCGATGTTCTTCAGTTGCCCAATCACCTAAGTCAATTAATTGACAACGTTTACTACAAAAAGGTCGGTATAAACTTTTTTCAGACCATTCAACATCTTTTTGACAGGTAGGACACTTTACAATAGTAACAGTATTTTTATTCATTTAAACACTCTTAAAGTAATAGGGCTAACAACATGCAAGTTCAAATTCAATTGCATCAATATTACTATTATCGCCAGCATAAAGGGGTAAAAAACGAATACTATAACGAGACATGTGACCGGAAACTTGAGGGTAAACATTTTTCTCGAAAGCAACACGAATTCGAATCAAATTCACATCACCATTAGTCTCTTGAAAAAAATTATTAGTACAAGTAAAAGTTTTAAATTCACCTAGTTGCCTAATAAATTGTAAACATGCTTTTAACGTTTCATCAAGTATTGCAATATGCTGCAGCCATTTATCAACTTGCATATTACGTTTTTCTTGCGGTTGATTTAACCACAAATGGAAGGATGGTAAATCAAAACTACAACATCCACCTGGAATCATCAAACGCTGACGAATTGCCATGATAAATCGATCATCTTTTAACGGTTGTCCCAAACGTAAACTTGAGTTAAATTTAGTTAAAAACAGTTCATACTTGTTAATCATTTCGCCAAGCAATTCTTTATCAACACCGTCAATATCAATCCAAGAAAGTAATTTTTGCTTTTGAGCTTCAATCTCTTTAATCAAATCCCCTTTGACATCATTTCGTTCAATAATTTCGAGTAATTCAGATAAAGCATGAAAAAACAATAAAGCATTATTTTTCTCGAAATGATGGTGTGTATTTAATTGATTAAGTAAAAATTCAAGCCGTAACCAAGTACGCATTTTTTCATTTAATGGATGTTCAAAAACAATGTTATTCATAGCTATTCTTAACTTTAGAGTTATGCAAATATTTTTTATTTAAATCATATATTTGCATTGTTAATGACACCAAATTACCGTCATTAATAATAATATCATCTGCAAATGCCAAACGATCGCTTAATGAAACTTGTGAATCAATCATTCTCTTGGCTAAGGACTCACTTATTTTATCACGATCAATTAAGCGCTCTAGTTGTAACGCCTCTGGAGTATCAATTATTAACACCCGATCAGCTAGTTGGTGTAGATTATTTTCAATTAATAATGGTACCACCCAAATTATATAAGGAGCTGTTTGTTTTGCAATCTGTTGTTGAGTTTCTTGTGCAATAATCGGGTGCAATAAGTTGTTTAACCATAACCGTTCATGTTCATTATTAAAAATAATTTCTCTTAATTGACTTCGATCTAACTCACCATTTTCTAACAAGATCTCTTGACTAAAATGTTTTACAATTTGCGTCAATGCAGATGATCCTACAGCAACAACTTGCCGAGCAATTACATCAGCATCAATAATTGGTACACCTAATTGCGCAAATAGATCAGCAATGGTACTTTTACCACTGGCAATGCCACCACTAAGTGCAACAATATAAGACATACATTAGTTCCAATAAATAATCATTTCGAAAATAATTATATCATACAACTATTAAACAGAATACATGCCAATAAATTACTAAACTAGCCATTAAATTTACGCTAAGTATTACTTTGTTAGTTAGCCAGATAGATTGTTTGTAGCATAAAATTGTTTTTTTAAATAGTTTTATGAAAATTTTCAATACTATTATGTGATTTAGATCGAAAATCTAACTTTATTTACCATTTTTATCCATTATTCATAAAAAAAATAGATAAAACAGTTGTTTTGTTTTTTTAGCTGTATATAATCACATATATCTGTATATAAAAACAGGAATTCGCCATGAGACCATTAACCGAACGCCAACAACAAATTTATGATTTAATTAAAGAAAATATTCAAACCACCGGGATGCCACCAACGCGAGCAGAAATTGCCCAAAAATTAGGCTTTCGTTCAGCTAACGCAGCAGAAGAACATCTTAAAGCCTTAGCTAAAAAAGGTGCTATTGAAATGATTGCCGGTTCATCACGTGGAATTCGTTTATTATTAGAACAACCTGATGACACTAATGAACTTGAAGGTCTACCACTCATTGGTAAGGTCGCAGCTGGATCACCAATTCTAGCGCAAGAACATATCGAAAGTCATTATCAAGTATCACCAAGTTTATTTAAACCTCAAGCCGATTTTTTATTAAGAGTTGAAGGGATGTCAATGAAAGATATTGGTATTTTAGATGGTGATTTGCTTGCTGTTCATAAAACTCAAAATGTTAAAAATGGTCAAGTTGTTGTTGCGCGAATCGATGACGAAGTAACAGTTAAAAGATTATCGCAAAAAGGTCGTCACGTAAAATTATTAGCTGAAAATCCTGAGTTTTCTCCAATTGATGTCGACTTAGAACAACAAAGTTTTGCTATTGAAGGAATTGCTGTTGGTATTATTCGTAATGGTTCATGGATGTAAATTCAAAGATAGTATAAAATACTAAGTACTGTTGCTTAGGAGTTAACCATATGTGGCTATTTTGGTTGTACGAATCATTGGGATTTGTTGGCGTAATACTATTAATTTTTGCTTATTGCCATTTCAGTAAAAAAGGTTTTTGGTCTTTCTTATGGCGTAATTTGAAATGGGTAGCATGGGCGGTTGTGGGCGTTTGGTTGTTAATTGCTATACTTTGCCGAGGCGATTTATATAATGCAGCACGTTGTTATTTCCGTGGCGAAAGTATGCATGCAAATACCAAATACTCAATCTTTTGGAGTGAATGTCAAATCGAAACAACAAATGGCAGTTATTTACCTATTGATCGTACTCGTGCATTACCAGGTTCAAAAGATCATGACAGCAATGATAATGGAATTCCTGCTGATAATTTAATTAATTAATTAATTTTATTCATATATCTTCAGGCAATATTGAATATTGCCTGTTACTATTTTAACAAGTCTTTGAACCACCAACATGTATATAAAACAAGTAATGTTTTTCAAGTTGTCTAAAACCAAAAATTAAAACAAAACTCACACATAAATAGATCACCGCCGCAAGACCAAAAGCATGAAAAGGTTGATAAGTTTCAGCATAGATATCACGCGTAATTTTCATCACATCTTGGACCGTCACAGTAAAAGCTAAAGCTGTCGAATGCAACATAAAAATGACTTCATTACTATAAGCAGGTAATGCAATTCGAAAGGCTCTAGGTAAAATAATGTATCGATATAATTGGCAACGATTAAAACCAAGTGCCGTAGCTGCTTCAATTTCACCATTAGGAACGTTGCGAATAGCACCCGCAAAAACTTCTGTAGTATAAGCACAAGTATTTAAAGCAAAAGCTAAAATAGTACAATTTAACCCACTTTGAAAAAAATCATTTAAAGATTGATGTTGATTAACAAAACTTAATGTATATATACCCGTGTAGATAATTAATAACTGTACATACAATGGCGTACCACGAAAAACATAAGTAAATAGCCAAATAGGCCATTTTATAAAAAAATGTTTTGAATTACGGCCAACCGCTAACACTAATGCAAATAATCCACCTAAAGATACAGATAAAATCAAGATCCACAAGGTCATTGCTAATCCAGTAATATGATAGCCATCTGACCATAATAATGCTTTCCAATAATCTTGAAGGATTTCTAACATAACATTGCTCGTTTATAATTTAGCTTTAGTGATACCGGTGGAATAATGCTTTTCAAGCCACCATAGAATAATATTTGAAATAGAGGTGAAAAATAGATAAAAAGAGCCAGCTATGAGTGCAAAAAATAGCGGTTGATATGTTGCTTCACCAGCTGTTTTAGTGGCTTTCACAAGGTCAAACAATCCCAATAACGATACTAATGCTGTGGCTTTTAAAATCACTAACCAATTATTAGCAATGCCAGGTAAAGCAAAACGCATCATTAATGGGAACCTGACATATATAAAGGTGTGGCATTTATTCATACCTAATGCAGTTGCAGCTTCAATTAATGTTTTGGGAACAGCTTGGAATGCACCGCGAAATGTCTCAGTAAAATAGGCACCATAAATAAAACCTAACGTAATAATGCCTGCCACAAATGGATCAATTTCCAGCATATCTACATCAAAAAAATCGGTAATGTTATTTAATAAAAATTGAAGACCAAAGAAGATCAACATCATTAAAACCAAATCAGGCACACCGCGAATCAATGATGTATAAGCCTGACAAGCTAGTCGTAATACTGACCTTTTTGATAATTTACCGAGTGCACAAATAATGCCAATAATAATGGCAAGAATTAGCGAAAAAATCGCTAATTCAATAGTGATCAAGGCACCTTGTAATATTAGAGAACGATAACCTTGCATGAACTATTTTTTATTACTATAAACGTTAAAGTCAAAATATTTGTCATTTATTTTTTGATAGGTACCGTCATTTAAAATTTCAACTAGTGCTTTATTGAAAGCTTCACGCAGTTCATCATCTTTTTTACGGAATCCTAAACCGACACCAACATCAAAATAGCCTTTATCGTTTAGAACTTCCCCGGCAAAAGCAAAATCTTTACCTTGTGGTTGTTTTAAAAACGCATAACTTCCCGTCACTTCATCTTGTAATGCCGCATCTAAACGACCAGCAACTAAATCTGAAAACACCTGCAATTGATTTTGATATGGTACAATGATTACTCCATTGGGACGCCATTTATCATTAACAAAATGTTCCTGCGAAGTACCTTGTTCTACCCCTACTCTTTTACCTTTTAAAGATTCAACTGTCGGTAATAAATCAGCACCTTGTTTAGTAATTAATCGCGAATTAGTAAGAAAAATTTCATCTGAAAAAGCAATCTGTTTTTTACGTTTCTCAGTCATCATTAATGACGATGAAATCATATCAATTTTACGCGACAATAAAGATGGAATTAAGGCATCAAAATCAGTCGATTGAAATTCACATTTAATATTAGCTTTTTCGCAAAGTGCTTTGGTAATTTCAATATTAAAACCAGTAATTTCACCATTTTTATCTATAAAATCAAATGGAGCATAAGATGTATCCGAACCAATTTTGATTGATTCTGGTAATTTAGCATCACTTAGACAAGCACAACTTAACAATGCTAACGCCGATACCACTTTAAATAAGTTCTTCATGTTTTCATCCTGTAATGATTTTTAAAGGCATAATATAACGTTTTCTTAAATTTATTTATAATAAAAAAAAATTATTAGCCTATCTGATTTGCTTATGCCGTGATTATAATTACAGCCACTTAAATTAACAGATAATATAAAATTACTTCTATTTTAAATAAGATAGATAGCTAAAACAGTAAACCACTAATTTAAATTAGCATCATCATTATGCTTATTTGCTTTCGCTAAAGATAACAATATAGTATCCTTACTATTATTATGACAACTCAACTCAAACACTAAACAACGTGCATTCATTTATCCTATCCTTACGCAAAGTTTTTTATAGCAGTAATTTACTGTTTAGTATTCGTATGCTGGTTAGTTTGACTGGATCTACTCTAGTACCATGGTACTTTGATTCTGTACCATTAGTGATCCCTCTCACATTGGGCGTAGTCGCAGCAGGTTTGACTGAGATAGATACTCGCTTATTAAGTCGTTGTATTAATATACTATTAACACTAATTTGTTTTGCAATTGCGACATTTTCGGTCGAATTTCTGTTCCATGCTCCATTATTGTTTATTATTGGCTTAGTTAGCTCAACGTTTCTATTTATTATGCTTGGTTCGTTAGGTCAACGGTATGGTGTTATTGCCTTTGGCTCATTACTAATTGCAGCTTATACCATGCTCGGGCATAATTTATTTGCTGATAATTACACTCTACCTTGTTATTTATTATTAGGAGCACTTTGGTATAACCTTGTTTCACTAATTGAATCAATTGTGCAACCTATTCGCACTACACAACAAACTTTAGCTCATTGTTTTCTGAAATTAAGTTTTTATCTTGATGCAAAAGCCGCAATGTTCGATCCTGATGAAACCGATGGTTTTAAGCGACAAACTCTTGAGCTAACGACCTGTAATACTCAGGTTATTAATGTATTTAATGATGCGAAACGATCATTATTTAATCGACTAAAAGGTTTTCGTGGACAAGGCTATATTAGAAAGATGCTTAGTTACTATTTTGTCGCTCAAGATATTCATGAACGAGCCAGTTCATCACATGGCGATTATAAAGCGTTAAGCCAACATTTTAAACATAGTGATCTTTTATTTCGCTTTGCCAGAATCTTAAATTTACAAGCTAAAGCCTGTGCTAAATTGGCTCTGTCAATTAAGTTAAATCAAACGTACCAACATGATCCATTATTTGCTCGCTACTTTACCTATCTTGAAGAAGCAATAGGTGAATATCAACAACAAACTAACGCTAATTTATTACTCATTAAATCGTTACAAAATTTATATGAAAATTTGCTCGCTATTGATTTATTATTAGCCCACATCGATACAGAGCAACATTTATCGAAAAGCCAAGAAGATAACCAGTTAATTGATGAAGAACTTACCCGTTTTCATGATATTTTTACCAAAATTAAGCAAAACTTAACCATCAAATCGCCACTATTTCGCCATGCTATTCGTATGAGTATTGTTTTGTTTGTTGGGTATATGGTGATATATTTTTCTAACCTTTCACATGGTTATTGGATTATTTTAACCAGCTTATTTGTTTGCCAACCAAACTATTCAACTACAAAATATCGCTTAAAATTGCGCGTTTTTGGTACTATTTTAGGGATAATTGCCGGTATTCCTTTAACTTACTTGTTTCCAAGTATCGAAGCGCAACTAGTATTGATCATTATAACTGGTTGGTTATTTTTCCTATTCAAAAACTCACAATATGCTTATGCCACTGCCTTTATTACCTTATTAGTATTTTTCAGTTTTAGCTTAATCGGTGAAAGCAGTATCTCTGTTGCTATTTCACGCATTATAGCTACCTTAATTGGCTGTTTTATTGCTTGGTTTGCGGTAAGTTTTATCTGGCCAGATTGGAAGTTTAGGAATTTACTTAAATTACTAGATCGAGTCTGTCACGAAGATAGCCACTATTTAGCAGTAATAGGTAGTCAGTATGTCTCAGGTAAAACTAATGATCCCAAATACCGTGTCGCACGACGCGCAGCTCATGATAGTAATGCAGATTTATCCTCCTTAATCAGCTTAATGACTAAAGAGCCACACGTTAAACAAGATGTGATTGACCAAGGTTTTAGATTATTGACCCTTAATCACACCTTAATTAGTTATCTATCCACTTTGGGAGCACATCGCGATAAAAGTATTTCAGCGCATACTTTGGAAATTTTTGATGATGTATCGGTTTATATAATTACTATGCTAAGTGACCAAAAAATCGATTCTGAATATCAACCATTGAAAAAAGTGGTTGCTGATTATATTGAATCACTATCAATTAACGATGACCAAAGCAATAATGATCTGCTGGTTATGCAGCAATTAGCCTTAATCTTAGATATTTTGCCAGAAATAATTTCTCTTATTTGTGAATTGAATAATAAGACTGCCTAATAGGATTGTTTTAAACAGTTATTATCTTTTGCAATGAAATAAACAACCTTATATTAATGCAATTTCTTCAATATAACTATTAAATCCGACAACTTGTAAAAAATATTGAGGAGTCTATACCATCATTAAATTATTTTTAAATGATTTTAAATAGTTACCTTTATAAGTCTCAACGTTATTGAGACTTATTATTAACTTTTACCCATGTTGCTGGCGGTAACTTTTACTCTAAACCAAATTCATTACGCGTTTTTACTTGTTGATAACGCCTCACAATCTATTGTTTAAAATCTCAAGTATGGGCTCATCTTTTTCGCCGTTTTATTTTGTTCGTTTTTTCCATTTTTAAGAATAATTTATCTTATTTCTTAAAAAAGTTGTTCTTAATTAATATCATTTACAACTATAAAAACGAGAATCGCAGCGTAGCTTTATGTCACATTTAGAAAAAGATGAATCAATAAAGTCTATCACTGGGCAACCCAGTTGTTTTTATTTATGCAGTGTAGCTTTATGTCAAATTTAGAAAAAGGTGAATCAATGAAGTCTATCACTGGGCAACCCATTATTGAGAAACACCCAAACACGACTAATGGTTTATTTTTAAATAATTTTCCCGTCCATTGTTTTTTGTATTCATGATCTTTATCTTTGCCATTTAAAGGTAGAAGGCTGTATTGCTGAGTTAAAACTTCATCAAGTAAGATTTTATTCTTATCATTCTTAACCACTAAACCCGCACATTCAGGGTAATGATCTGGGTACCAAGGAGATTTCCCTAATGTCCATAAATTGTAATGTAATCCATGAGCTTGTGCTAAATAATTATCCTCTTTATCACTAATTTTTTGCCAGTTTAATAAAGTTAGTTGCTCTTGAGCAAAAGGACTTTCCTTTCCAATATAAACAAACGTTGTATCATTAGGATCGTAATCTTGAGGTAGTTGATTCAATGCTAATGCAAATCCAAATAGATAATATTTTTCATCAGTAGGTAAACAATCGCCTCCTATTGCAAATACCTCCAATTTACTAATGGGAAAACTATATAATTTATTATATTCATAATTATATACGAATAAGTTATCCGTTTCGGATATGCCACTGGCAGTCAAAAAACTTTGTCGATATTTTTGAGGTAATTGATGTTTATCATTTTTACAATCATCCTCTATATTAGGAAATATAGGTTTAATAGATTGTTTTTTATTGCCATCTTTGTCATAAATAACAATATGACTACCTCGGAGTACCGATACAAAATAGAATTTTGGCGCGTTATTATCAATAAGATTAAGTTCAAATATCTCTAATTGCTCTCGTGTATTACCAGTTGCATAAAAGCTACAACTTAATAAGAACAATATACATATCGATATTATTTTCTTTATTTGCATTTGATTATTTTTCCTGTTCTTTTAACCAAGCAATCTCCTGTGCCCAAATATCTGGGTTAATAGTTTCAAGAATAAGTGGAATTTCATCAATTCGTGAGTCTTGCATAATAAATTTAAATGCAGCTTCACCAATGGTGCCTTTGCCTAAACTATCATGACGGTCAACATGGCTGGCAAGTTCGCTTTTGGCATCGTTTAAATGCATACCTCGTAAATATTTAAAACCGACAATTTTTTCAAACTCATCAAAGGTCTCTTTGCAGGCTTTTTCGCTGCGTAAGTCATAACCAGCAGCAAAGGCATGACAGGTATCAATACAGACACCTACACGGCTTTTGTCTTCTACTTTATCGATAATTTGCGCAAGATGTTCAAATTTATAACCTAGGTTAGATCCTTGTCCTGCTGTGTTTTCTATCACAGCGACGACACTTTTGGTTTTATCTAGCGTGATATTTATCGATTCGGCAATACGCGCTAAACAGTCATCAACCGATATTTTTTGTAGATGACTACCTGGATGAAAGTTTAGCAAGGTTAAGCCTAACTGTTCACAACGTTGCATTTCGTCCAGAAACGCGGTGCGTGATTTTTCAAGTTGTTCACTATCAGGGCTACCTAAGTTAATAAGATAACTATCATGAGGTAGAATTTGTTTATTGGTGAATCCATAGCGTTCACAACGTTTTTTGAAACTATCAATCACTGCAGTTTCAAGCGGTTTTGCATGCCATTGTCGTTGATTTTTAGTAAATAGAGCGAAGGCTGTTGCGCCAATTTGATAAGCATTTATTGGCGCATTATCCACACCACCAGCTGCACTCACATGTGCACCAATGTATTTCATATTTTTCCCCTAATTATTCGTTTGAGCCACTATTGCGTTGAAGTTGATCACGTAAATTAGGTGGGACGCCCTTAATAACGAGTGAATCAGTTTGTGGGTCCCATTTTATACGCTCACCTAATAGATCGGAGTTAAAACTTAGGGTTAATCCACCACCACTACCGGAGAATTTTTTCAATTGACGTAAGGCACTACGATCAGCAGGGAATGTATCTTCTAAATCATATTCGCTATTTTTTACAAATTCCATAAAGTTATTTTCGTCACTTGTTGGTAATTCATTAGCAAGATTTTTCAGCTCTATCTCTTCCCCTGCTTGTAATTGAGCTTGACAATAGTTATAGACATTTTCACGAGCATTGGTTTTATCTTGTTTGTCAAATTGCATCTCTTGACAGTAATCATCTACCGCTTTAACAAGAGTTTTATTTTGCGCTTTTGCATCTAATCCTTCACTAGCACCTAAGTAATCCATGAAAAAATCAGATACTTTTCGCCCTACTCGGCCTTTTAAGAAAGTTAAATAACGTTTTGATTCTGGTGCGGTTTGCCATTCAGTAATATCAATACGGGCAATAATATCCGCATGATCGATATCTAAATACTGAGTTTCAGAGATATTAAGCTCCTCATTAACTAACATGCTTAAGCAACTATTTAATACAGCAATAATTAGATATTCAACGGCAAGGTATCGATAGTGGCAAAAAATAACAGTGCCACCTTCTGCAAATGGATATTTGGCTAATTCATTACGCAACTGTTTGGTTGATTCTTGACTAAAATTAAGAAAATTTTGATTACCTAAACGTAACTCTTTAAGTGATTGTTCAAAAAGACTTTCACTATTAAATAAACCATATGCTTTACTTTTATTGTTGTAAATTCTATTAATATCTTCAATCAAGTTAGCAACAGCTTGTTCATTACCGAGGAGTGAATCACGAAGTTGTAGTTCAATTTCAGTATCACTTTTTCTAATTAATTTATGTAGAACTATATTCTCAATTTGTACGCTCATGGAGATTCCTATTTGGATCGACAATTTAATAGTGTCTATTTTAACAAAGCACTAAAAAAGTGCTATCATCAATTTATAACTCTGCTAAACTAAGCAACATTCTTATTGTCAATTTTATACTTTACGTATCCTTGTTCTAAAACTTCTTTATAACTTTTAACCTTTTATCAATGTGAATCAAAATGACAAAATCACACGATATTTATGATGATTTTAAACATAAAAAAATCAGCTTATTGTTTTGGCAATATGCGCTTCCATCTATTATCGGCACAACAGTGAATACGCTGTATAACATTATTGATGGAATTTTTATTGGCCATTGGATTGGTCGTGAAGCACTGAGTGGCGCAGGTATTATTTTACCGGTAATGAATCTTGCTGCGGGCATTGGCATGCTGGTAGGTATTGGTTCAGCTAGCCGAATATCTATCTTTTTAGGCCGAGGTGAAATTGATAAAGCAGAAAAAGTAGCAGGAACTTCTTTCATGTTAACTGCCGTACTTAGTGGCATCACTTTAGCCTTACTACTCTATTTTATCGATCCTGTTTTACACTTTATTGGTTCAAGCCCAACCAACCATATTTATGCTCGTGAGTTTTTAGAGGTGTTTTTACCGGGCAGTATATTTATCACATTAACATTTAATTACAACAATATGATGCGCGCCAGTGGCTATCCGTTTAAAGCCATGGTGACTATGTTTATTAGTGTGATTGCGAATATTATTCTTGCACCAATTTTTATTATAGGTTTAGGTTGGGGAATGAGAGGAGCAGCTTTTGCTACCACTCTTGCAATGTTCATAAGCTTTTTATTTGTGATGCAGCACTTTATTAGCAAAAACAGTAATATAAAGCTATATCGTCGTAACTTTAGGCTCGATTTTACTTACATTAAGTCGATTTTGTCGATTGGCATGTCACCATTTGCTATGCAAGTTGCCGCCTCAGTGGTAGTTGTTTTTATAAACTGGCAGTTAACCCGTTATGCCCCCATTTCACATGTTTCAAGTGATGATGCGATCGCCGGTTATTCTAATGCTAACCGATTAATTACACTGATTATCATGATTGTCATTGGTGTAAATCAAGGTATGCAACCGATTATTGGTTATAATTACGGCTCTAAAAATTATGTCCGAGTGAAAGAAACCTTTATCTATGCAGTTAAAATTGCCACAGTTATCACCAGTGTAGGCTTTATATTTGGTTGCTTTATGCCTGACGTGCTGGTTAAAGCGTTTAGTTCTGATGTCGATTTAGTGGCAATATCCGCGATTGCACTACGTTATACTACGTTTTCATTTGCGTTTGTCGGCTTTCAAATGGTAACAACTAGTTTTTTCCAATGTATCGGAATGGCAAAGATTTCTATTTTGTTAAGCCTTTCAAGACAACTTTTAATTTTATTACCAACGCTTTATATTCTTCCATTATTCTTCGATTTAGATGGCGTTTGGGCTGCATCACCAACGGCAGACCTTTTATCAACCGGTATCGCTTATGCCGCGTTATATTGGTATTTCAAATCGATAAAAAGAAGACATCGTTTAGCTTAAGCTCGTTTATATTAAGCAGTTAGTTAATGAAGATTGATTTTATAACTCTAAAAAATGAAAAAGGCGGACTAAGCCCGCCTTTTAAATTTCAATTTAGCTGTCGTTTAATTAATTCTCACTAAAACTAAATTTTAATTAATCAAAAATTATTGACAAATTGGATGCTCCACACCGCCTTCACAAGCTTTTTCAAATAAATCCATCGCTTTATCGTGATCTTTTTTTAGGTCAGCCACGCCATTTTCATACATGACAGCTAAATTAAACTGGGCTTCAGGTATACCTTGTTCAGCTGCTTTTTCATACCAGTATCGAGCTTTAATTACATCTTTTTTAATACCTTGACCAAAAAAATACATATCTCCTAAAAAAGATTGAGCATAAGACAAACCTTGTTCTGCCGATTTTTCAAGTAGTTCTTTTGCTTTTAATGGATCTTTTTCAACACCTCGTCCTTCTTTATACATGCCACCTAAATTTAATTGCGCATACTTATCATTTTTTGCAACACCTTTTTCATACCACTCTTTCGCTTTAGCATAGTCTTGTTCAACGCCATCACCTTTATCATACATAGTACCTACATTGGATTCGGCTGTTCCACTGCCTTGTGCAATAGCTTTATCAAACCATTCTCTCGCTTTTACGGTATCTTTTTCAACACCTTCTACCCCATTGAGGTATCTATAGCCTAACTCATTTAGTGCAACTGGATCATTTTGCTCGGTGGCAATTTTTAGTACTTCATCATATGGTACATTATCATATTTAGCTGCATTAACCGAACATGCAAAAAATAAAATTAATAAACCACTTGTAAGCATTTTTTTCATATTAATTATTCCTTCTCATCCATTAAAATTTTGTTACCAACGCTTTATATTCTTCCATTATTCTTCGATTTAGATGGCGTTTGGGCATCATTACCGACTGTTAACCGTTTATCAGCCAGTATCACTTATGCTACGTTATATTGGTATCATAGATCAATTAAAAGTCGACATTATCCGAAACATTAAAAAGGGGCACCTTGCCCCCGTAAAATCATTATAATTGATCACAAGCTTGTTTTAATAATTCATTAGTTTCATTATCGATATAGACATTTTCAACTAAAATTCCTTTTTTAACATCTCTTAGATCAAACTCTTTTTTATTTTTCCTCATTAATTTCTTTTTCTCTATGCTAAAAATACTATTCTGCTTGCATTGGGGGCATTGACAATATTGGTATTCTAAAACATCGATAGTTTTTGTTGACTTGTCGACTTCGCTTGCAAGTAATTTTTCATTAACATAGAGTGTTGATTGCAATAAGACATCAGCATAATTATTAGTGACATGGCTAGTAATATTAGATTCTAAATTTTCATTACTATACGAGAAAAATCGGAATTTTCTATACCAAACTCGACAATCTTCACAAAAATATTCTTTAAATTTAAATGCAGCAACTAATGGATAGAAAAAGGCAAGAAATTCGATTAAATATATGATTTTCAACATGGGACCAGAAATATAACCTGTACTTGCACCTTTACTAATGATTATTTTGTGGATTGGAAGAATACCATTAAACATGAGGTCACATACCGTGAACGGTTTGAAAAACAGCTTAAAATAACTCTTTGGACCCAGCGACATAAGGTTAATTTCAAATGTGCATATGCTTGAATAATAGGCAAATAGACAGATAAAAAAAGCCATACACAAGTGAACAATGGTATTTCTTACTTTTGCTAACTTTGCAAGGTTATTTGTAATATAAGCTAATGTAAACCCCATCCCACCAACTAAAGCAATATTAATTACTACAATTGGTGAAATATAAGAGATAAATGAATAGATGATACCCAAAACTATTGCGGCCAAAATACCTGCTAAGGTATAGCCAATAGTTAATAGTGGATCATATTTTTTTGAAGACTGATAATAACTAACAGTAAGACTCATTGTTTTATTCCTTTAACAATAAATGACAAATAAAAAATTAATTTATAGCTAACCTAAAATGTTAATTGTCAATTTTTGTAGTTTTCCTCAAAATAGGAACTATATGATTAATTTGAAAGAAGTATTTTAAAGATGCTTGCGAAAAAGTAAAGATAATTAATGTATTGAATTAGATAGATTTTTTATTTAGGCTTGACGAGATAACCATTACCAGACAAATAAAAATCAACAATATCCCCCCCAAACCGATTAATGATAAATCCTCACCAACAATTAATATCGCCAGAATTGTGGCTACCGCGGGTTCCAATAGGCTAATGGTAGTTGCTAAACTGGCAGATATTTTTGATAATCCATACCCATAACATAGATAACCCAAAAACATCGGAATTAATGCCATATAACAGCCAACTGCAATATTATTCCATGCTGCAAAAAACGTAGTTCCCGTTATTAGCATTACCGGAATCAGTAATAAACCGCCACAACCAAAAGTAGCCCCCATGGCCGCTTTGCTATCAATACCTTTTAACATTAATTGTCGTGCTGACCATGAGTAAAGTGCATAAGTAAAACCAGCAATAAGTCCTAATAAAATTCCCAAACCAACATAATTATATTCAATTGTGGTCGAGGCATTTTCAGAAAATGCTAACATAGTCATGCCGATAATACCCAATAAAGCGCCAATAACCCATTGTTTAGTTACTTGAAAATCACGACTAATATATTCAATCATAGCTGATAAGATTGGCGCTGATCCTATTGAAACAACCGTACCGATAGTAACGCCTGATAAGCGCATAGAAGAATAAAAAGCCAAAGGATAAACGGCAACTGCTAATGCCCCTAAAATTAAATAGCGATAATGCGATCTTATTGATGTTAGTTCTTGGTTGATGTTAGGTATAGCAAATCCACACTGCAATATTCCGCCAATACCCATGGCGAATGAACCAATAAATAGAGGAGATAAACTAGGGGCAAAAGTGGCTGCTGTCCCAGTTGTGCCCCATAATAGCGAAGCCAAAATAACGGCAAAAATACCGAGATACTGATTCATCAACAAGTAAATTATTCGATATTTTGTACTTGCTCACGGATTTGTTCAATCAACACCTTAAGTTCGATAGCGCTAGCGGTTACATCAGCATTAATTGATTTTGAAGCAATGGTATTTGATTCACGGTTGAACTCTTGCATCATAAAATCGAGTCGACGACCTACGGCCTCATTTTTCTTTAAGATCGAATATGTTTCGTTAACATGCGTCATTAACCGATCTAGTTCTTCAGCGACATCAATTTTTTGGGCAACCATAACAATTTCTTGCTCTAGACGTGAGCTATCCAGATCAATATTAGCTTCTTCAAGCTTACTTTTTAATCGTTCTTTTTGCCATTCTAATATCTGCGGCATCCAAGTACGAATTTTATCAACTTCTTCGGTTATTGCTTGTAAGCGCTGAGTAATTAATTCACAAAGCGCTTTACCTTCACGCTCCCGAACGGCGATAAATTCATCAATTGCGCTTTCAAGTAAAGCCAAAATTTCTTGCGAAATGGTATCTAAATTTTGTTCTTTGCTTGACATAACACCTGGCCAACGTAAAACATCAAGCGGATTTATTTGTCCCGTTTGATACTCACGTTTTATCCAGTCACCAGCTGTTAATATTTGTTTAGCCAGTTCAATGTTTAATGACAGTTCTTGATGTTGTGCCGCTGGATCTAATTCGAAACGTAAATTACATTCGACTTTTCCGCGCGTTAATCGTGCCCGAAGTCGTTCACGAATAATCGGTTCAAGAGAGCGAAACTGTTCGGGTAAACGAATATAGGTTTCTAGGTAGCGTTGATTGACCGAACGTAGCTCCCAAGAAGCACTACCCCATGATTGGTTCAACTCTTTTCGTGCATATGCGGTCATACTAGAAATCATAATAGGTCCTAAATTTATGAAAAACTTGCTGGGCATTGTATCACAAATTCTGTATAATGTGCTCTTAGCTTAGGCTAAACATCAACGCTTTCTTGTTGATGTCCTCCTAAATGATTTAATAAGTTCAAAGATAAATTTTAAAATAAAACTGCTGGAGAATTGCATGCGCCCGTCTGGTCGATCCGCGGAACAAGTCCGCCCAATCAAAATAACCCGTCATTACACTAAGCATGCAGAAGGTTCTGTATTAGTCGAGTTTGGTGAAACAAAAGTACTTTGTAATGCAACAATTGAAGAATCTGTACCTCGCTTTTTAAAAGGTCAAAATCAAGGATGGGTAACTGCTGAATATGGTATGTTACCTCGAGCTACCAATTCAAGAACCCAACGTGAAGCGGCAAAAGGAAAACAAACAGGCCGTACGATGGAAATCCAACGCCTTATTGCCCGTTCATTACGCGCAATGATTGATCTAAAATTATTAGGGGAATATACCATTACATTAGATTGTGATGTTATCCAAGCTGATGGAGGTACTAGAACAGCATCAATAACTGGTGCTAGTGTGGCATTAGTTGACGCAATAAACATGATGTTAGCAAGTGGTAAAATCAAGCAAAACCCAATTAAATCTTTAGTGGCTGCCGTATCGGTAGGCATTGTTAATGGTGAAGCGGTATGCGACTTAGAATATATTGAAGATTCTAATGCCGAAACCGATATGAATGTGGTAATGACTGATGATGGTCGCATCATTGAAGTTCAAGGTACTGCCGAAGGTGAACCATTCAGTCATGAAGAATTATTAACTTTATTAGAACTGGCAAAAAATGGCATTACAACCATTATAGAAGCACAAAAACAAGCTTTAAAAGATTAATTGGAGAGGATCGATGAAATCATATAAGAGTGAATTTATAGAATTTGCTTTAAATAGGCAAGCATTAAAATTTGGTGAGTTTACCTTAAAATCAGGGCGGAAAAGTCCCTATTTTTTTAATGCAGGACTATTTAATACCGGAAAGGATTTGGCGTTATTAGGTCGTTTTTATGCCGCTGCATTAATGGATGCAAATTTACAATATGATGTCATCTTTGGTCCTGCCTACAAAGGTATTCCAATTGTCTCATCTACAGTTGTGGCTTTATCCGAGCACCACAATGTTGATGTACCTTATTGCTTTAACCGCAAAGAAGCTAAAGATCATGGTGAAGGTGGTAATTTAGTTGGTAGTTCTATTTATCAACAACGCGTCATGTTAGTTGATGATGTAATTACCGCTGGTACTGCAATTCGTGAATCAATGCGAATCTTAGAAGATAATCAATCTAAGCTTGCTGGTGTATTAATCTGTCTTGATCGTCAAGAAAAAGGTCGAGGTGAATTATCCGCTATTCAAGAAATCAAACAAACTTATAATTGTGACGTAATTTCGATTATCACTTTAGATGATTTGATCCAATATCTTTATCGTGATCCATCACGTAAAGACCAAGTAATCCAAGTCGAAGCTTATCGTTCTGAATATGGCATTAAATAACCAAGCGTCGTAAGACGCTTTTTTTATATTTGCAAACTTTTACAATTATTTGACAACTATTCAATTAAAGTAATTACCATTTTTTCTTATCTTTCGACATTAATTTACTTAAGCCCATTTCGCTAGCCTGAATTAAGAAAATAACCATTATCAAGCGTCTTTTAATATTGGATTAACTAAATGAAATCTTGCTGACTATTTTGAATGACTTTGAACAAAGAATTTCGCATTATCGTAATGATAGATAATTCGTGAAAAATCGAAAGGTTCACCAGAAGAAGTATAAAAGATCTCTTCAACACATAAAGCGGGATCGCCGGCCTTTAAACCCAAATAAGGAGCGATATCTTCATCCAATTTTATGGCTTTAAAATATTTATCTGAAAAACCGATATTGACCTTACAAATATCTTTTACATAACTAAAGATTGAGTTTTCGGCAATTTCTTTATTTAAATAAGAAATTATATTTTTTCGATAATAAGATTGTTCAAAACCGTATACTTTATCTTCAACCAAACGTAATCGCTTTATATAATAGACATATTCATCATCTTCACACTGAAGGTTTTCTTTAACTTTAGCATTAGGTTGAATAACATCAACATTAAATACTTGCGATGAGCCAGGTAAATCATTGAGATCGACACTAAAACCATGACTTTCCAGAAAATTTAGATAACCTTGTTTTTTCGGTTGTCGAACAAAAATACCACTACCTTGGATTTGATAAATTACGCCATGTCTTTCAAGACGATTTAGAGCCTTAATAATAGTAGTTCGGCTAACTTGATATTGCTGAATTAAACCTTCAATATTTGGTAATTGCGTATCTTTAGGCAAATCTTGCTGATAAATTGCTTGCTGGATTTTTTTCGCTATATCTTGATATTTTAACATTTGTTATTCTTTATTATTGTTATAAATAGTTTTTATTCTATACCTGTAAATTAATTATTAAATCAAAATTAAGAGAAAACGGGATCTAGATCACAAACAATAAAATTGGTCATTAACAATTTTTAATTTAAGGTTACTATAAGCTCTCTTACCTGTTGAAAGGAGCATAATTAATGTCATCTAAAATTAGAGATTATAATAAATTGGCAGTTGATATATTAAATGAGTTAGGCGGTGAAGAAAATATTGTTACCGTAGCTCGTTGTGCCACTCGCTTGCGTTTAGTCACGCAACAAACGCCTGAACACGCTAAAGAAAATATTGCAAAATTCCCAGGCGTTATCACTGTGGTTGAAAAAGGTGGTCAAATTCAGGTTGTTATCGGTACTAATGTAGATAAAGTCTATAATGCCTTTACCCAATTAATGAAAGGTGGTAATAAAGTTGATGTAAATAGTAAAAGTAGCATTTTAAACCGTGTTATTGCCACTATGTCAGCCGTTTTTGCCCCATTTGTTTATGTATTAGCTGGTGCAGGGATATTACAAGGTATCTTGATTTTAATTAAGCTAGCTTTCCCAGAATTTGAAGCAACAGGTACTTGCCAAGTATTTAACTTTATTTCTTGGGCTCCATTCGCATTTTTACCAATTTTTATTGCCATTACCGCATCGCAACATTTCCGTTGCAACATCTATATTGCGGTGGCTTGCTGTGCAGCCCTACTTTCACCAACATGGGCCGAATTGGCAGCTATGATTAAATCAGGACAAGAGATTAATCTTTTTGGATTAGCACTGTCTGAAACTACTTATAGCTCAACCGTATTGCCACCGCTATTTTTAGTTTGGTTGCTATCTTATCTAGAGCGTTTCTTAGAGCCTAGATTACATAGCATTATTAAACCGCTATTAATGCCATTAATCAGTCTAGTGATTATGGTGCCATTGACCTTAGTTGCGATTGGTCCACTTACTGCTGGTGCTGCACATTATATTGCTAGTGGTTATAACTGGATTGTTAATCTTGCTCCATGGGTTGCCGGTGGCATTATTGGCGCATTTTGGCAAGTACTTGTTATTTTCGGCGTCCATTGGGGTATTACACCTGTGATTATCGAAAATATTAGCCAATACGGTAAAGACTCTTTCCAAGCTTACCAAACTATTGCCGTAATCGGTCAAGTTGGTGCTGCACTAGGCTTCTATATCAAAACGCGTTCTAAAGAAATGAAAGGTGTCTCTTTATCAGCATTTATCACTGGTCTATTTGGTATCACTGAACCGGCTATTTACGGGGTTAACTTACGTTTCAAAACGCCATTTATCTATGGTTGTGTCTGTGGTGCTCTTGGTGGTATTGCTGCTGGCTTCTTTACACCTTACTACTATACTTATGCGGCATTACCTGGACCATTAACCATCGTTAATGCAATTAATCCAGAACATTATGGTTCGTTCATCGGTGTTGCACTTGGTTCAGCCATTGCGTTATTTGGCCCAGTCCTACTTCTACAAATTTTTGGGACTAATGAAACAAAAGCAAATAATGTACCTGTTGAAGACGATACACCAAAAATCGTTATCGACGAAATCGATGTAACAAGTCCAATGATTGGTAAAGTATATCCACTAAGTGAAGTTCCAGATCCCGCATTTGCTCAAAAATTAATGGGTGAAGGTATTGCGATAGAACCAACTGAGAACCATGTCTATGCACCTTATAATGGTAAAGTGACCGCCGTTTTTGAAAGTTCAAAACATGCTATCGGTTTAACTTTAGATAATGGCGTAGAATTATTAATTCACGTTGGTATTGATACTGTTAATCTGACTAACAATGAATTTAGTTACCATGTAAGTATGGGACAACAAGTTAAAACGGGTGATTTACTAATTAGCTTTGATCCGCAAGCAATAAAACAAGCTGGTTACCCATTAATTACACCGATTATTATTGTTAATACTGATCAGTTCCAAACGATCACACTAACTGATAAAACTGAAGTAAATCTTGACGATATCTTATTTGAAATTAAGCAATAACAAGGAACCAAAAATGACTAAAAAACCATTTTTATGGGGTGGTGCATTAGCTGCCCACCAATTTGAAGGCGGCTGGAATGAAGGGGGCAAAGGACCAAGCGTGGTTGATGTCATGACCGCTGGTGCTCATGGCGTTGCAAGACAAATCACTCAAGATATCGAAGCTGGTAAATTTTATCCAAATCACACTGCAATTGATTTTTATCATCATTATAAAGAGGATATTAAATTATTTGCTGAATTAGGTTTAAAATGTTTACGTACTTCAATTGCTTGGACACGAATCTTTCCTAATGGTGATGAGTTAGAACCAAATGAAGCTGGCCTACAGTTTTATGATGATGTGTTTGATGAACTTATTGCTAATGGAATTGAACCAGTTATCACCCTTTCACACTTTGAAATTCCATTACATATTGCTCGTCATTATGGTGGATTTAGAAATCGTAAAACGGTTGAGTTCTTCGAACGTTTCGCAATTAGTTGTTTTGAGCGCTATAAAAATAAAGTCAAATATTGGATGACGTTCAACGAAATCAATAATCAAATGGATACTAGTAATCCAATCTTCTTTTGGACTAATTCAGGTGTACAAATTAAACCGGGTGAAAATCCACAAGAAGTACTTTATCAAGTGGCCCACTATGAATTATTAGCAAGTGCTAAAGCAGTTATTGCTGGTAAGAAAATTAATCCTGATTTTGAAATTGGTTGTATGATTTCGCATGTGCCAATCTATCCATATTCTTGTAATCCTGAAGATATGATGGCATCAGAAATTGCTATGCATCAACGTTTCTTCTTCCCTGATGTACATGTACGTGGTTATTACCCTGCTTATGCATTAAAAGAGTTTGAACGAGAAGGTTACAAACTTGACATCACTGAAGATGATTTAGCCTGTTTAAAACAAGGAACAGTTGACTACATTGGCTTTAGTTATTACATGTCAACAGTGGTAAAAGCTGATGCTAAAAATGACCATCGTGACAATATAGTTAATGGTGCGCTTCCAAATGCGGTTGAAAATCCATATATTAAAAGCAGTGACTGGGGATGGCCAATCGATCCAGAAGGATTACGTTATACTCTTAACCGTTTATATGATCGTTATCAATTACCACTATTCATTGTTGAAAATGGTTTTGGTGCGATAGATGAACTAGAACACGATAACCAAATTCATGATAAACCACGTATTGAATACCTTGGCGCTCATATCAAAGCGATGCAAAAAGCGATGGATTACGATGGTGTTGATGTAATTGGTTATACTGCATGGGGAATTATCGACGTAGTATCTTTCACTACTGGTGAAATGAAAAAACGTTATGGCGTAATTTATGTTGATCGTGACAATGAAGGTAACGGCAGCATGAAACGCTATAAAAAAGAATCATTTGAATGGTATAAAAATGTGATTAAGACTAATGGTCAAAATTTAAAATAATCATTTAGCTATCTATTCAACATAACAATCAAGGATCTGATTTATCAAAATTAAATCAGATCCTTTATCATTAACAAATCTCACCATGATCTAATAGTAAAAAATAACTATTTGATCGTCAGTTAGCAATCAAAATTGAAAAATTAGCTGTTTTTCAACTTGAGGATCAATCAAAGTGACATGAAAACCAATTAATCTTATACCTCGATTATTTCGTCTTTCTGTCCACACTTTATAAGCCTGCTCAATCAGATCATCCTTATCCAATTTTGACCAAACATGCTCTTGGGTTGTCAGTTGAAAATCATCAAATTTAAATTTGACCCCTTGCCTTGCAATCGATAAATCAGCACGAACTTTGCTTAATCTTTTTTCGAGTTCATCAAATAACGGATCAAATTGAGCTAAACACTCATCCCAACTATGAATATCATCAACTAAAGTACGCTCTACGCCTACGGATTTACGTTGTCTATCATTACAAACTTCACGTTCATCTATACCTTGACAACGTTCATATAAAATTCGACCAAATTTACCAAACTGATTCAGCAATTTGGTTAGGTCATAATTAACCACATCCTTACAAGTATATAATCCCAATTCAGTTAGCTTTTTCTCAGTTACTTTACCCACACCAGGAATTTTTTTTAGCGGTAACTGCTCAATAAAACTCCCTACTTGTTCAGGTGTAATTACATACTGCCCGTTAGGCTTATTCATATCAGAGGCTATTTTAGCTAAGAACTTAAGTGGTGCAACACCAGCCGAAGCAGTGAGTTCGAGTTCTTTATATATCGCTTGACGGATATCTTGAGCAATTAAAGTGGCTGAGCCGTGAAAAAGCTTACAATCAGTCACATCTAGATAAGCTTCATCAAGGGAGAGTGTTTCAATAGCTTGAGTATATCGTTTAAAGATTTGCTGAATTTGAGTAGAAACTTCTTTATAAACAGCATGCCGACCGGGGATAACTTTAAGATTAGGACATAGCTTAACTGCCTGTGCCATTGACATAGCGCTATGAACACCAAATTGCCGAGCTAAGTAATTTGCAGTTGATACCACACCTCGCTTACGCGGATCACCCCCTACCGCAATAGGTATATTGCGATAACGGGGATTGTCTCTCATTTCGACGGCGGCATAAAAACAATCCATATCGACATGAATAATTTTTCGCATAATAGGTGTAATAGCATTTAAAAATAACTGTATAAATATACAATACCATACCTTAACTTTATCTGCAAATTACTCACTATTATTTAGTTAACTTATCAAAATCAGTTAAGCCTTTTTTATCATGAGGATCGCCAATCCAACGAATCGGTTGCTCAAATTTCGCATTTACTATACTTTTTTCTGGAACATAGGAATTATAACTAAGCCCAGCTAAATCAGACCAAGTATGAATCAAGTCTTGAGTACTGAATTTTCTATTCACATAGGACTGATAGTTATTGGGATGACTAGCTAGCCATTTGGGTGACTGCCATAGCATAAATGGTACGGTATACATCACCTTAGTCGGCGCTTTTTCATTACGCCCTAAAACATCATGCGGAGGGGTCTGATAAACATCTTCACCATGATCAGAAAAATACAACATAAAACCATTTGCTTGACTATCTTTAAATAAATTAAATAGCTTAGTTATTACAAAATCATTATAGATGATCGCATTATCATAACTGTTATAAACCTTTAACTTATCATCATCCAGTTTAAACGCTAAATCCGATCTATCATTAAAACGCTGATACTCATCACCTTCAGGATAGCGCAATTCATATTTCATATGCGTACCCAGTAAGTGAATGACGATAAATTTCTTTTCAGCAGGATCATGTAATACTTTTTTAAATGGTTCAAATACCGATGAGTCATATTGGCGTGAACTTTGATTACGATCATTATTCATGTAAAACTGTTCATCAGCTTGTTGAGAAAACATGGTCAGCATCGTATTACGTTTTGTCATCGTCTGTTGATTAGTGATCCAAAACGTTTTATAACCAGCCTGCTTCATAAGGTGAATAAGCGAGGGTTTGCTAAGATATAAATCTGGATTTTGTTCATCTGCCAAAGTTAGGGCTTGTTGCAATATTTCAATAGTATAAGGTCTTGATGAAACCACATCATTAAACACAACAAAATCAGGATTATCTTGCTTAAATTGTTCAATCAACGGCGTAGTATTGCGTTCATAGCCATAAATACCCATCCGAGTACGTGTGGTCGATTCACCAATCACTAACACTAATGTTCTTGGCGTATCACCATTAGCATCCGTTAAATTTTCAAACTTAGGCAATGTTTGCAGATGATTTAAAATATTCTCCATATTTGAAAGTTGCGAACGATAAGCTAAATAACTATTGATTAATTGCCACGGAACCGTGGTTTCCATACGCGTTAGCAAATGCTGAGTTGCTTGTTGAAACGACATTTTTTTTATTACAACACCAATACACAGCGGCATTAATGCATAAATAACAATGATTATCGACACTAACCATTTAGTCATATTTTTAACATAAATAGGTTTAACTTTAAGCCATAGAAAAAATCCAAGCAAAATATAAATCAACAAAACTATAACTAACTTAATGCTTAAATATTGAGAGATAAACTCATGTGATTCATTATAATTTGACTCGGCCATTACAAAAAAGACACTCTGTGAAAACTCTTGCCGATATATGGTAAAATAACCAATAGAAATTAATGATAATCCCCCAATTATAATGCCATAAACAGTAGCAATTTTTTTGGTATAACGAGGAAAAAATAATACCGGTACTAGCCAAATCATGCTGTAAATAATTGAATCACGTAAGCCAATAAAATTAGCATGTCCAGACAACGCAATATAGAGTTGCAAACTACAAGAAAAGTAACAAAAAAATAAAATTACATAAAGCAATGAACGCCAATTAAAACTCACAGAATTATCTAACTTTTGCATAGCTACTATTATTCACAATTAATAATGGTAACTAAACTAACAAAAGCAGATTAACAAAACCTTAAGAGACTACTATAAGATTATTTATTGATTATTAATGTTTAAGTTAGATGATTGGAACATCTATGCTTTTTAATAAAAATAGTTCTCCTTATTCTAAAAAAAAGTTACACGAATAAGGGGAAACTATAGAAATGAGCTAACGGCTAGATCTAGGATGAGAGACGCAAAGAGTATGGTCTCTATCAATGCTTGGTTTATACCATCTAAAAATAGATCCATGGGGAGAATCGATCACGAAGTTGTTGATACTATCTGCCTCGTCTTGCGTCCAATAAGAACCTGAAAAATTAGCAGCTGAATCTGACATAGAGCTATTAGAACCATAAAATTCAACGTTGCCCCATTCGGCCAGAAATCCTGCATCAATGACACGCTGATAATAATTATTAGGTGATGGATGAGTAGTTACGGCAGCGCCCACAGCTCCTATACAATGGCTACCTGAACTTGCGCCATTACAAGTTGCATTAGTTAAATCTTTTACCTGCACTAAGTGGTAATTAATTTTGCCACACCATAATGCAGAAGAATTAACATCAGAATATACGTTACCACGGTTCAAGAACCATTGCTTTATAGTAAATCCATACTTAACCACAACATTACCAGTATCATCTTTGCCAACTAACTCAAATGTTTGAGGTAATTCAGGTCTAGATATTTGTTTTATTTCATCAGGTTTATTAGAAACCCATTGTTCTTCTGTGGCAACAGGACCGGTTAATAATACTTTAACACTTGAACCTGAAGAATTTGGCTCCATTGAAGCTGTGATACCACTAAGAGTAACAGGAGCCCAATTCAAACGCCCACTTCCACCTATAATTAAATAAAAATATAAATGATCAGCACCTGTAGTAGGAAAATTTAAACCATAGCTAGATGAATTAGTAGACTGAGGAATAAACCCCTTATATTCATTCCACATTGAAACAGGGCCACGAAAATCTATGTATCCATATTTCAAAGAACCATATTCTTTATTAGGCTGAGCATAACAAACCTTTGGAGAAACATTACCCGGATTAATGTAATAGATTACACTTCCACGATTGAACTCTGTAGTTTTAGGAAAACCATACATCGTACTTAAGGAGCCCGGAACATTGGTTAATGTCAATTTATAAGGCGCTTTACATATATCCAAACTCGCACTACGCGCGACATCTTGGTCATCATTATCAACGATGGATAAAGTTAAATGACCATCAGCCCAAATACCGTCAGTACCCTGACCATCGCCATCATCATCGCCCCAATAATTGTATGGTGCCCTAATAAGCAAATTTAAATCAATTGAATCAACATTAGTTGGCACAAACATGCCAATATCAGCAAAATTATCACCGTAGGGTAATTCGATAGGATTAGTAGCACTTGAAATATTGGTTGCCGGAGTGAATCTACTGCCGTTTGATAAAGTTATTCCAAGTAGACCGTCAGTATTTGTCACACGTGTACGACCACCGTCGAAGGTTAAATATGGGGCTGAGCCATGAATAATATTGGTCGTTTTAATGGTTAATGCATAATTAGAAAAAGAGATAGACTGTAAAACAATCACGGTTAATACCAAAACCATCGGCCGAGATAAAAAGGCTAAATTAAGAAATTTTGAAAAATTTTGCCGAATTTGCTGGAAAAATAAATTGTAGTGAGATAATAGACCGTGCGTGCTTAACTTTACTAACGTTAAATTATAGGTTGGGCAGGTTTGGTGTTTGGTGTTTGGTGTTGTAAATTATACCCCATATCCGACACTCCTGTCAATTAAATTAATGATTTATTTACAATTTTATACCTGGTGGCATAAAATTTGTCCATTCGTATAAATATGCTATAAAAGTATAGTGACTGGAAAAAACCATGCAACTTTTTTTGGCGGTTTAATTGTTAATTTTTGTAAAGTTTAATGAAAAATTATACTTCAAAAACAAGACATTAATAATAAAAGCACCAACATACCAAAACCTTACCTTCTATTTTTAGTCCTATTTTGAGTTCAAAAACCCCTCTCCTCAAAATTTTTTAGTTCTTTATTTTTTAGTTGTTTGAGTTTCGGACGTTTGTTGTTTTGTGGTTGTTTCTATACGGTGATTACGTCCGAGTTAAGAGGGTTGCCGCCAACCCTCTTT